>CAYYBU010000031.1:0-11379 GCA_964469945.1 uncultured Planctomycetaceae bacterium | reverse complement strand
CAACGGCGCCGACGCGTTCGATCCGCAGCCCGGTTGGGCCCATTATCTTCAGCCCCTCGACCGCGGCTCGTTCGACGTGGGCGGGCTGTTGAGGACGCTCAAGGAGTTGGGCTACCGGGGGCCGATCGGGCTACAGTGCTTCGGCATCGGCGGCGACGCCCGCGAGCACCTGGCCCGCTCGATGGCCGCCTGGCGAAAGCTGAACGGGGAGCGATAAGGGGGTAGGTTTCGGTGGCCGGGTTTCTCGGGTCGTCGTATCTTTGTGAGAGGTGTCCCGGACCCAAAACCGTGCCGCCCTCCGCTGCCCCGCGGGCGTTTGCGTCGCCGGCAGGACGCCTTGCCCCGGCAGGGTGGTTTGCTCTCTGGGCCATGGCTGTTGTACAATAGGAAGGTAGTCCTTGAAAAGAGCGGCCCCGACGGGGACGGGGGGACAAATTATGTCGCAGGCATGGTGGCTCTTGGCGGTAGCGGCGGTCGTGGTGGCGGTCGCCCTGTTGATGAAAAGGCCCTGGCAGCGGAGGGTGCGGGCGGGGCGATTCCACCAGGCAAAACGGTGTTTCCACACCCAGCGCGAGCGGTTGGAAGCGAAGTTCATCCAGTTGGCCACGGCCCATGCCAAGCCGGATGCCCCCCGCTGGGCCGACTGCACCTTCGCCGACGACGTGGCCTATGTTCGCCATCGGACCACCGGCGAACTGTCGGCCTTCGTGGCCATGACCGTGGCCACCGAAGCGCTGCACCGCCTGCCCCCCGGCACAACCGATCTGGTGAGCAACTACCAGGCGGGCACCGCGGTGTTCCGCTTCGACCGCGACCACTGGGTGACCGACGGCCGGGCGATTCTCAACCTCAGCCCCAGCGAAGCCATTCGCTTCTATCAGAACGACCTCGAGGTGGTGGGGCAGGAAGTGGCCGAGCATTCCTGAGGGGCCGGGCTCGCTTATGTCTCGCCTTGCCTAGTTTGCCGCCGTCTGGTAAAGTCCGCCCCCGGTGAAGGATCACTGGGAGAAAAGGGAATGGAACACCCGCTTGCGAAGCAGTACGGACTCACGGCCCGCGAATTGCTTGACGCCGTGAACAAGCGTTTTCGGCTGAAAGTCGCTCTGGAGGGGGCCGTGGCCGAAGTCCAGACGGAAAAGAAGATCAAGGCCCTGGTCGGGTCGGCTGTTGAGCGTTACGAGAATTACGACCAGGACGGCCACCCCGACTTCGGCATTTGGCTGCCGGGTTTGGATCGAGAGTTGTTGGCGGAGTGTAAGAACGTTCGCGATCACGAGCAAGCCTACCGGGAGGGCGGCAAAGCGGTCGCCTACAGGGTCGAGACCCAGAAGACCCGAACGTCCAAGAGTGACCCGCTTAGCCGATTCTACGGGGTAGAGCACTTCCATATTCTGGGGGTTTGCCTGGGGAAGAAAACCGGTAATTGGTCGGACTTTATGTTCGCCCGCGTGGTCGATCTGATTTGCCATGCGAAACATGCAAACAAGCTGGCCGTTTTTCAGCGGGTACCCCTGGCTGGTTCCGCGAGCCCGCCGTGGTATGATGATCTCGGAGAGTTGCTACGGAGGTTCTCCGATCCGCCATGCGCCAAACGCCGATCTACAAAACGAAGCTAGGAAAAGCCTACTGCGCTGATAGTCTGGACTTCATGCGGGGGCTTCCAGACGGCGAGGTTGACCTAGTGGTCACGTCGCCGCCCTACGCGCTCCATTTCAAGAAGGAATACGGCAACGCCGACCAGAAACAATACGTGGCCTGGTTCCTGCCATTTGCCCGCGAGATACGGCGGATCCTGAAGCCCGAGGGCAGTTTCGTCCTGAACGTTGGCGGGGCATGGACTCCCGGGGCTCCGCTGCGGTCCCTCTACCACTACCGATTGTTGCTCGCGCTCTGTGACGAGGCGGGCTTCAACCTCTGCCAAGAACTCTTCTGGCACAACCCCGCGAAGATGCCGGCCCCGGCTGAATGGGTGAATGTGCGACGTATCCGCGTCAAGGATTCGGTGGAGTACATCTTCTGGCTGTCGGCATCCGCCTTCCCGAAGGCGGACAACTCAAGGGTCCTGCATGCGTACTCCAAAGACATGGAGCGGCTTATCAAGCGCGGAGTGAAGCAAACCAAGCGACCCTCCGGCCACAATATCAAGCCGACGTTTTCCCGGGATCGTGGCGGCTCCATTCCCGCGAACATCATCACTTGCGGGAACAACGAGAGCAACAGCAGCTACATCAAGCAATCCAAGCAGTTGGGACAGAAAGTGCATCCCGCCCGTTTTCCGGCTGAGTTGCCCCGTTTCTTCATTGAGTTCCTGACCGAGCCGGGAGATTTGGTGCTTGATCCGTTCGCGGGGTCCAATACGACCGGGGCTGTGGCCGAACAATTGGGGCGGCACTGGCTGGCGGTCGAGAAGGACGAAACCTACGCGAAGGACTCCGAGCTTCGCTTCCACATGCCCGAGCGTAACGGCAAGGCAAACGGCCAATCGTTGCTGTTTGACTTGTCGGACACCTGAAGCGGATCGCGATGGTCGTTGGCTCTGCCAAATAGGCCAGCGGTGGCACGTGGCGGCCTCGCGGAATCAACGGAACAACCCCGCCATGCTGTGCGCGAGTTCGTGCAACATGCCCGGGCCCTGGATCGCCAAGATGACGGCCACGCCCATGAGCGATTCGCCGGCGATCAGGCCCGAGGAAATGGGGATGACGTACTTGTCCGCGGAGCGGGCGTCGGCCCTCGTCCATAGCCAGGCCGCCAGGGCGCCGAGAAACATGGAGACGCTGTTGTAGGCGGGAATGACGCCCGCTATGCCCAAGCCGGTGGCCGAGGGGACCCAACGCGCCCAGCGACGCGGCAGGAATTCTTCCGCCAACGTGATGAGCAGGCCGACGACAGCGCCGACCGCCATGCTCCACAGCGCGCCCTGGGGCAGCGCGCTCGGGCCTTGGGCGAGCATCTGGGCCACGCTCGACCAGACCTTGGCCGACGGCGCCGGCATTTCGGCCGAGCCCAGCTTCGTCGGATCGTGGACGATGATGGCATAGACCGGGACGCACAAGAGCGTGCCGGCCAGCACGCCGAACAACTGCGAGATGGTCTGCCGCCGCGGGTTGCCCCCCAGCAGATAGCCCGACTTCAGGTCCGTCAGCAGATCGGCCGAATGCGAGGCGGCGCCGGCGGTGATCGAGGCCGTCATGAGGTTCACGGGTATGAAACGGGTGGCCAGATGCGCGGGGGTGACGACGCCGTAGAGCAGTTGCGTGATCTTGCCCATGGCGCCGATGGGCGTGACGTCGGTCTCGCCGGTCGCCCGGGCCGCCACGATGGAGAGCACGAAGGTGACCAGCACGGCCAGCAGGCCCATCCAGTAGTTGATGCCGAACAGATAATGTCCCAACAGGATGCAGGCCAGGCCGGAGAGCGTGGTGCCGACGATGAACCACGAGGCGGGCACTTCGACGTGGGCCAGCGGGTCGTGGCGGCGGCCGCCACGGCCCAGCAGCGCGCCGAGGCCGCTGAAGGACCGCAGCACCGTTTTCCAGCGTAGGGCAAAGGACAATAAGCTGGAGGCCACCATCAGGGCGGTCGAGGGCCACACCAGCCAACGCACCAGCGGCACGTAGCCCGGCTCGGTGACGATGCCGCGGCGGAAGAGTTCGTGGGCGATCGGCCCATAGAAGACCAGTGCCCCCAGCAGCAAGGAAACGCCCACGCGGATACCCATGATGGCGCCGGCCGCCACCATGATGAGTGAGCCTTCAAAGCCGATGGAGTAAAACTTGAGCAAGGTCCGGCCCTCTGGGCGGGGAAACAGGGGGAACGATTCGGGAAAGGCCAAGCGACTGAGCTGCTTGCCCACCCAGACCGGCCCGTGGAACATGCCGGTCAACCACACGACCAGCGGGGCGAAGGCGTCGCGCCAGAAGGTCAACGCGGCGCCGGCGATGGCCGACCAGAGCAGGGCCTTGGCCCGCGCGATGGCGTCGCCGCCGGCCACGTGCATGCTCTTGAGGGTCACGGCCGTGGCGATGCCCGAGGGGAAGGGGAGTTGCTCGATATTGATCAGTTGCCGTTTCAAGGGGACGGCCATGAAGACGCCCAGCACGGAGATGGCCGCCAGCCAGGACATCATTTCCCACCACAGCAGTGTGCGACCGGTGGCCATATAGAGCGCGGGAATGGCCGACACCAGTCCGGCCGAGGACATGTAGCCGGCGGCGCTGGCGGCGCTGGACATGGTGTAGTTTTCTAGCACCGTGAAGGGATTGCGGCGATAAGCGGGGATGATCGTTTCCAGGAAACGGAAGACGGCGTAGGCGATGATACAGGCGGTGATCGTCACCCCCAGGCCCCAGCCGGTCTTCAGGCCCACATAGAGATTCGAGATCGACATCACGCCGCCGATCAACATGCCGGTGACCACGGAGCGGACCGAGAGTTGGCGGACCGTGTCGCCCTGGTAGACTTCACGGAGCCAACGGCGGGCCTCGCGGTCCTCCGGCGACTGGTCGGCGGCCGGCTCATCCCCCTCCAGGCGACGCTCCGGCGGCAGGGGTTTGCTAGCGACATCGTACTGATCGGCAGAATCCATCTGCAAATCGTAACATGTGGCCCATGCCAGCAAAAGGGCTGCCCACTACGCCCACAGAGTGTTGAATCCCGGGCGGTCGGGTCTAGAATGACAGTGACGGGCAGCGGCGGCGGGATCGCCATTCCGCGAACCCTGCCCGAGGAGGTATATCATGAGCGAGCAGCCGAAGTTATCCGATGCGGAATGGGCGCTGATCGTCGAATTGCTTCACCAGGAGCGCGACCAGTTGCCGGTGGAGATCCATCACACCCGATCGACGGCGTTCCGCCAAGATCTGCACCGCCGCCAACAGACGGTCGATGGTCTGCTGGAGCGTCTGCGGATGCCGGTGGCCACCGGTTGATGACCCCGTTTGTGGTGTAGGCGTCGCGCCTGTGCTGAAGACATCTCCAGGCGGGGCGCCTGCACCACAAGAGCATTAGGGCCTTCAGACCGCCGGGTTGTGTGTCCGTTGCAGAGCGGCGGCGCTGGTTTCCGACGCTTGGCCGTTGTGGAAATAGCAACAATTGCCGCCGGCCTTCAACGCCGAATCCAAGGCCTCCTCGGCCCGCCAGAGGAGCATTTGCGTCTCGTCGCTCTTGATGGTGACGACGCCGGCCACGCTCACGGTGAAATTGAGCCGCCCGCCGGCCACCGGCAATTCGCAGCGGGCAATCGCCTGCCGCACGCGTTCCGCCACGGAGAGCACATTGGCCAGTACGGCCCCGGGCAGCAAGAGCGCAAAGGTGTTTTCGTCGTATTCGGCCACCATGTCCATGTCGCGGACGGCCGCGCCAAGGAACTGGGCCGTCGCCCGCAGCACCATCAGGGCCGCCCGCCGGCCCTGGCGAAGCAGGATGCCGGCGTGGTCGTCGATGCGGACCAGCACCACGGCGGGCGGGGCGCCGCCGCGTCGCCATTCGGCCAACCGCCGGCCGAGGGCGATGGAGAACTCGCTCCGCTCGCAGAGCGCGCCGGGCTGGTGGTGCGTCTCGGGGCCGCGTTCCTCCGCCAGCGACGTTTCCGCCTTTTCCGCCACCGCTACCGGCTCGCGGACGATGGCTGGTTCAACATCGCCTACGAGGTGGAGCGTCTGGCCATCGTGCCAATGGGCAGAGTTGCGACCGGCGTCCTTGGACGCATAGAGGGCCGTATCCGCGCGGCGGACCATGACCGCCACCTCTTCGCCGGGCAACAATTGCGATGCTCCCAGGCTCAGGGTCACGTGCAGGTCGTTGGCGCCGCAACGGAAGCGGGCCGTTTCGACCGCCCCGCGAAGCCGCCACAACATCGCTTGGGCGTCGGCCACCGCAGTTCCGGGAAGAATGACGGCGAATTCCTCGCCCCCATAGCGGACCACCACGTCCATTTCCCGGGCCGCGCGCCGCAGGGTTCGCGCCACCCCGCGCAGCACCTCGTCGCCGACCTGGTGGCCGTGGGTGTCGTTGAAGCGCTTGAAGTGATCGATATCGCCCAATACCAGGGTGAACGTCTTGCCCGTACGCTGAAATTCGGCATAGTGCCGGGACAATTCATCGTCGAAGGCGCGGCGGTTGGCCAGCCCGGTCAGGGCATCGGTCCGTGCTTCGGCCGCGTGCGTCTCCACCAGCCGTGCTTGCTCTTGCAGCCGCACCTCGGCCGTGTCGAGTTGGTGCTGCATGTGCTGGTTGGCCTCGATGAGTTTGGCCACGGCGGAAACCACCGTGTCGGTCTCTTTGCCCTCGGCCAGGATCAACTCCTGGTTGATCTTTTCCACCCGGCTGCTGTGCTCGCCCACGTTGGCGGCAATGTGCGTGGCCAGGTCTTGCAAGCGCAGGAGGACTTCGCGGGCATGGCGTTGCTGTTGGTCGCTATCGTCGGCGGGCACGACGGGCGTACGGCGCGACAGCCACCAACCGGCCAACATGCCGCCGGCTGCCACGATGGAGGCGAATAGGATGTCAATCACGATGATCATCGAGGTGCAATCGAGTTATGGAGAATCGGTTTGGTCAAGGAACAAGTCGACCGCCGTGCGGCGGTACGGGCCCGCGTCAAAATAATAAGTTGGCAGTTCTATCGAAGCCAACGTGCAATCATTCACAGATGACAATGATAGTTTACGTTTTGCCTTGGCCAGTGCCGCGCTGTGCAAGGTTATCTAGGGAGGTTCGCGGGGAACTTTGCGGTCGCGACGCGGCCTTGATCGCTACAGACAACACAACCGGTCGCCCATCGTAACCAAAACGGGGCCCCCACGACCACGTGGTGAAATACGGTCCCGTTCTGATTGATTTGCGTAGTGGTGGGGGGTACCGCCAATCGCCGATTCGCGCGCTAGGATTCCGACGCGGGAGAGTCCGTCTTGCGGGCGACGGTAGCCAGCAACTGCGGGATGAACTCCCGGCAGCGCTTCACTTCCTGGCGGAAATGCCACAGCGCGGTCTGTGCCGCGGCCAGCGCGCCCTCGCGGCCGAGGCGTTCCAGTTCGGCGGCGCCGCGACAGATGGCATCGGCCGCCAAGGTAGCCGCCACGCTCTTGGCTGCGTGGGCCTTGCGTGCCAGGGCCGCCATGTCGCCGGCCGCGACCGCCTCCTCGATGGCCGCCAACTGGTCGGCCACGCGTTGCTGGAACATCTGCAAGAGTTGCCGGCAAAAGCCGATATCGCCCTGGCAGCGCTCACGCAACACGTCCCACTGCAAAGGCGGAAGCGGCTTGTCGACCGCAGCCGGGGCGACCCAGGGCGCGGCCGCGGACGAAGTGCTGGCCAGCAGCGGGTGTTGCCAGGCGTCCAGCAGCGACTGCACCTCGTCGAGCAAACGGCCCGGGGCGATGGTTTCGTCCGCGAAACCCCACTTGGCGTTCAGGGTGTGGGCCAACTGCCGCACTTCCGCCGTGTCGAGGTGCTCTTGGCGGCAGGCGCAGAGTATCTTCCGGAAGTCTTCGAGGACTGCCGTCTCGCAGTCGGCCGTGAGGATTCGTCGCTGGTCCATGTTAGCCGCCAGGCGCGGAAATTTCGCCGTCTTGAGGAAAATAGCATACAGACGCCGGCCGTGACGCGGCCCAGGGAGGAAACGGCTCCCAAGGCCCCTGGCAGCCGGCACATTTGGCACAGCCGGCACGACTGGCAGGTCGCGGACGGCAAGAACGGCCATCTCCGCGGGGCGACGCAACCTGCCGGAAACGGCGTGCCGAAACCATGTTAGAGTTGCATGTGGGAAATTCCACCGCGTGGAGCGTAGCCATATCATGAGTTCAGTCCATCTGCCATTGTCCTCGACGCCGTTGCCGCGCCGTGCCGGCAACGAAGCCAAGATCATGATCGTGGACGATGAACCGATCAACATCATGGTAGTCAACAAGTACCTGGCCGACGCCGGCTTTCGCAACCTGGCTGCCACGGGCGACCCCGACCAGATCATGCCGACGCTCGACCGCGAGAACCCCGACGTGCTGTTGTTGGACATCATGATGCCGGGCGTCAACGGCCTGGAGATCCTGCGGATGATCCGCTCCAGCGCGCGGTTCGCACAGGTGCCCATCATCATTCTCACCGCCGTCGACGACCGCCACGTGAAGGCCGGGGCCCTGAACCTCGGCGCCACCGATTTCCTCACCAAGCCGTTGGATCCGATCGACCTGGTGCCGCGGGTGCGCAACGCCCTGGCGGTCAAAGCCCATCAGGACTATTTGCGCGAGTACACCGAAGAACTGGAGCGGCAAGTGCAGCGGCGGACCGTCGAGCTGGCGGCCTCGCGGCTGGAGGTCATCCATTGCCTGGGCCGGGCGGCCGAATATCGCGACAACGACACCGGCATGCACGTGGTGCGGGTGGGCCGATTTGCGGGCATCATCGCCCGGCAACTGGGGCTGGACGCGGCCCTGGTCGAACTCATCGAACATGCCGCGCCCTTGCACGACGTGGGCAAGATCGGCATTCCCGACGCCGTGTTGCTGAAACCGGGGAAGCTCACCGAGGACGAATTCGAGGTTATCCGCCTGCACTGCGAGTTTGGCAAGCGGATTGTCGACGAGATGTCCAGCGACGATCGCCGCGCCCTGGCCGGGCACACCGCCGTGGGGGCGAAGATCATGACCGTGGGCAGTTCGCCCACGCTGCAAATGGCTGCCCGCATCGCCATGACCCATCACGAGAAATGGGACGGTTCCGGCTATCCATACGGCCTGGCCGGCGAAGCGATTCCCATCGAAGGCCGCATCACCGCCGTGGCCGACGTCTTCGACGCCCTGAGCAACAAGCGGCCCTACAAGCCGGCCTTTCCCCTGGAGGAGTGCTTTGCGATGATGGAAGACGGCCGCGGCACGCACTTCGACCCGCAGGTGCTGGACGCCTTCTTCGCCCGCCGCCAGGAGATTCTCCGCGTTCGCCAGGAAAATACCGAGTTGTCGCCGGCGACGCCGCTGTTCGAGCTGCCGCTGACGGCCGACATGGTCGCGATGCTGTGAACGCCTAGGCGTCGGAAGACAATTAACTACCGCAATCGACGATGAAAGCGTCATTGTAGGGAACGCCCTCCGTGGCGTTCCGTGCCCCGGAAAAAGGCCTTTCTCGCACGTCACGGAACGCCACGGAGGGCGTTCCCTACAGAACAAAGTCGGTAGTTAATTGTCTTCCGACGCCTTAGCCGCGGATCTTGGCCACCAACTCGACCGCCGCCTTGCAGCGATCGCGGATCTCCGCCCAACGTCCCTCGGCCAGATCGGCCTGTTTGGCGATCCAGGTGCCGCCCACGGCCGCCACGCAGGGCCGCGCCAGGTAGGAGGCCAGGTTGAGCAGGTTCACGCCGCCGGTGGGCAGGAAACGCACGCCGGTGTGCTCGTAGGGCCCGGCCATGGCCTGCAACGCGTCGGCGCCGCCCAGGGCCTCGGCGGGAAAATACTTCAACAGCCCGCAGCCCAAGGCCATGGCCTGCTCCATCTCGCTGGGCGTGGCGACGCCGGGCACGAAAGGCAACGCGATCGCGTGGGCCGCGCGGACGATCGCCGGATTCAGTCCGGGGGCCACGGCGAATTCGGCCGCCGAGGCCCGCGCCGCTTCCACATTGGCGCAGGTGAGCACGGTGCCGGCGCCGACCAGCATCTCCGGCCGGTTCTGCACCAGCGTGCTGATGGCCGCACCGGCCGCGGCCGTGCGAAAGGTGATCTCGACCAGCGGCAGGCCGCCCTCCAACAGCGCATCGGCCAGCCGCAGCACGTCCTCGGCCGCGTCGATGACCACGACCGGAACCACGCCGTAGCGGGCAATCGCCTTCAACACGGAATCATCGTTGGAAAGCGCCATGGCACTACTTGGTCTTTCCACCGGGCCAGGTTTGTATTTCGATCGTCGAAGGAGTCGTGTTCGAGCGGCTGATGGTGACCTTTCGCGGCACCGTCACGTCGGCCACCGCGGCCCGATTGCCGTCCAACACGATGTGCTTGCCGCCCAGGGGAATGGTCTTGTCGGCATCGTCGGTGGTGTGAACGACCAGCGCCGCCGCATCGGCCTTGACCAGCACGCCGTTGGTGACGTCGGGCTTCAAGTAATTGCCGTAACCGATGCTTACCAGCGCGGCCACCAACAGCACGAGGCTGCCGGCCAGCAACGAGCGGGTGCGGCCGCTGACGCCGCGCCATTCCCCCAGGAAAATCCCCAGCAGCGTACTGAAGACGATCATGCTGGTCATCAGCACGGTCCAGCCGGCGAAGGAAAGGTCGGCGCTTTTGGCATCGGCGACCTTATAGAGGGCGAACTGCGAGCACCAGACGGCGCCGGCCAGGGCGGCCAACAGCACGTTGGCCAGCAAGGGGGCGCCGGCCTTGAGGTAATCGCCGCCGCTGCGGTTCTTGACGTTGAGATACACGCACCAGAGGAAGTTGATGGTGAAGCCGCCCAGCAGCACGACGACCAGCACGGGGATGCCTTTCCACAGTTCCGGCGTATAGGGTTGCGTTTTCAGGGCGGCCTGTTCGATCTCATGTCCGGCGCCCAGGCCGAAGGCCATGCCGGCGCTGGTGATGGCGGTGAAGGTGGCGACGAGGATGCCTTTGCGGAAATCGAATTCGGCGACGACGGCCTTCTTCTGTTCCGCGGAGAGTTCGCGTTCTTTCGACATGCCGGCGGCGCCGGTGGCGATGATGCCCAACAGGGCGATGCCGACGCCCACCAAGGTGGCGATGCCCCACGGGGCCTCGGCCAGCGCGGGCAAGGTGCCGCCGACGGCGGGCGGAATCAGCGTGCCCGCCGAGGCGCACAGTCCGCAACCGACGGCCAGGCCGAGGCCGACGCCCAGGTAACGAATCATCAGTCCCCAGGTCAGTCCGCCCACGCCCCACATGGCGCCGAACAGGTAGCACCAACCCAGCGTGGACCAGGAGGTGTGGCGCAGGACCTCCAGCACGTTGGGCGACACCACGGCGGCCAGGCCCCAGGGGACCAGGATCAGCCCGGCCACGGCGTAGACCATCCAGAAACTCTCCCACGACCACTGTTTGACGCGCTGCAAGGGGAGGTAGAAGCAGGCGCCGCTCAGCCCGGCCAACACGTACAGGCCGATGCCGAGAAACGGACTGGTATCCATGTGAAAGATCCCTGATGTTTTGAAGCGTGAACTTAACGGTCTCCGCTGGCCCTCCGACCGCAGCGGTCGGCAGGAGAAGGGTCGCGGGTGAGGGCGATCGGAGCGTGCTCCAGCGCCGGCCACCCTCACCCCCTGCCCCTCTCCCGCGAGCGGGAGAGGGGAGATATTAGGGCCGCTCCCTTTCCCGCGCGGGCGAGAACTCCTAACTCCTAACTCCTAACTCCTAACTCCTAACTCCTAACTCCTAACTC
>CAYYBU010000030.1:0-11385 GCA_964469945.1 uncultured Planctomycetaceae bacterium | reverse complement strand
CAGAGCGTGGTACACAATTTGTAGCAGGTTAGGAGTGAGGAGTTCGTGACGGCTCGCGGGCCGATAGTCAACTCCTGACTCCTGACTCCTGACTCCCAAGGCCTAAGTCTGAAATCACTATGTCCAACGAAACATCGCAACGTGGCGAACTGGTCGACAAGGTCATCAAGATCCGCCGCTGTGCGGCCGTGGTCAAGGGTGGCCGCCGCTTCAGTTTCACCGCCCTGGTCGTGGTCGGCGATGGCCGCGGCCGCGTCGGCTGGGGATATGGCAAGGCCAATAAAGTTCCCCCCGCCGTGGAAAAGGCCATCAAGGACGGCTCCCGCAACATGGTCCCCATCGCCATGGAGGGAACCTCGATTCCGCACCAGGTCATGGGGCGCTTCGGCGCTGCGCAGGTGATCCTCGTGCCGGCCAGCCCCGGCACCGGCGTGATTGCCGGCAGCGCGGTTCGCGCCGTCTGCGAAGCCTGCGGCATCCGCGACATCCTTACCAAGAGTTTCCGCTCCAACAATCCGACCAACCTGGCCAAGGCCGCCATCAGCGCATTGCAGCAGCTTCGTTCGCAAGGCGAAGTGGAGCGGCTGCGGGGAGTCTCGCTGTCATGAATCTGCAAGATGTCAATCAGGGCGTTCATACCAACAAATCGCGCAAGCGCCTCGGCCGCGGGCCGGGCTCCGGCCAGGGCAAGACCGCCGGCCGCGGTCACAAGGGGCAGAAGTCGCGCAACGGCTACTGGGCGCCGGTCACCTTCGAGGGCGGGCAGATGCCCCTGGTGCGGCGCGTCCCCAAGCGCGGCTTCACCAACCGCTGGGCGCTCACCGTGGCGGTCGTCAACGTCAGCGACCTGGAAGAGCGCTTCGCCGCCGGCGAAGAGGTCAATGCCGAGACGCTCAAGGCCAAGGATCTCGCCAAGGGACGCTACGACGTGCTGAAGGTGCTGGGCGATGGCGCGCTCACCAAGAGCTTGAAGATCACCGCCCACCAGTTCAGCCGCACGGCGACGGAGAAGATCCAGCAGGCCGGCGGCCAGATGGTGGTGCTGCCCGCCAAGGCCCCCGTGGTGAAGAACAAGCAAAAGATCAAGAAGAGCAAATGACATGTGGGAAAAAATTCGTGTCGTCTTCACGATCCCCGAGTTGCGGCAGAAGATCCTGCTGACGTTGCTTTTTCTGGCTATCTATCGGGTGGGCTGGCAAATTCTGCTGCCGGTCTTCGATCAAAAGAAAATGGCGGAGGCTTTCAGCGACCCCAGCACGGCCGGCGGAATGGGGCAGTTGCTGTCGCAGGCCGCCACCTTCAGCGCCAGCCAGTTCAGCCAGGCCACCATCTTCGGCCTGGGAATCATGCCCTACATCTCCGCCTCCATTATCTTCCAACTCCTCGGCAGCGTGTATCCGCCCCTGGAAAAGTTGCAGAAGGAGGGGGAGAGCGGCCGCAAGAAAATCAACGAATACACCCGCTATGCCACCGTGCTGCTCTGCCTGGGGCAAAGCTGGGGCTACATCGCCGCCCTGGGCGCCGGTAAATTCGTCCATCCCGAGTTCTTGAATGACGCCGGACATCTGATGTTCAGTTGGCAGGTGACTACCGTGCTCACCATGACCGCCGGCACCATCTTCCTGATGTGGCTCGGCGAACAGATCGACGAATACGGCATCGGCAACGGCATCAGCCTGTTGATCATGGCCGGCATTCTGGCCCGCTTGCCCCGCGCCGGATACGATTTGGTCAGCAAGACGCATGGTTTCCAACTGGGCGCGGGCCGCGGCGAGATCGGCGTGGAAACCATCTTGGTGCTGGCGATCTTATTCGTCGCCGTGGTTGCGGGCATCGTGCTTATCAGCCAGGGCCAGCGCCGCATCCCCACGCAAAGCGCCAAGCACGTCCGGGGCCGGCGCACCTTCGGCGGCGGCCGCCAATACCTCCCCCTCCGCGTGAACCAGGCCGGCGTGATGCCCATCATCTTCGCCAGCAGCCTGTTGCTGTTCCCCATGTTCTTCTTCAGTTGGCTGGGATCGCGCTATTCGAGCATGGCGTTTCTGAAGGATTCCTTCCATCGCGGCGACTCCTTCATCTACAACGTCCTCTACGTGGGCCTGATCTACTTCTTCTGCTATTTCTGGACGGCCATTACCTTCAATCCCAAGGATATGTCCGACAACCTGAAAAATTACGGCACCTTCATCCCCGGTTATCGTCCCGGGCGGAGGACCGCCGACTACCTGGAAAAGGTCATGGTCCGCATCACCTACGTGGGCGCCGGCTTCCTCGCCGTGGTCGCCATCATTCCCACGATCGTTTCGGCCGCCATGGGAGTCGACCCGGGGCTGGCCAGCTTCTATGGCGGCACCAGCTTGTTGATCGCCGTGAGCGTGGCCTTCGACCTGGTGCAGAAGATTGACAGCCACCTGGTCATGCGGAATTACCGCGGCCTGCTGGAAAAAGGGTAAGCAATGCGCATCGTCTTCATTGGCCCCCCCGGGGCCGGCAAAGGAACGCAGGCGGAGCGGTTGGTCCAGACTTACCGCATGGCCCACCTCTCCACCGGCGACATGTTGCGCGCCGCCCGCGATGCCAAGACCGAGGTCGGTCGCAAGGCCGAACAGTATATGTCGACCGGCCAACTGGTGCCGGACGATCTGATCGTGGCCATTATCGCCGATCGCTTGCGCGAGCCGGATTGCCGCCAGGGCTACCTGTTGGACGGTTTTCCGCGGACCATCGCCCAGGCCGAGGCCCTGGACGCCATGCTCACCGCGCAGAAAACGCCCTTGGACGTGGTGCTGGAGTTGCAGGTGCCGGAGGAAGAGTTGTTCCAGCGTTTGGCGGGCCGGGGCCGCGCCGACGACAAACCGGAAGTGATTCGCCAGCGCCTGGTCGCCTATCGCAAACAGACCGAGCCGCTGTTGCAGTATTACGGCGGCAAAGGCCTGCTGAAGAGCATTGATGGATTGGGTTCGATGGAAGAGGTCTTCGACCGCGCGCGGGCGGTCTTGGACCAGGTCGTGTAAGAGTCGAAAGAGCGGGAAAAAGGGACAGGGACCTTCTGGGCGAAGCACCGGAAGGGCCGCTGTCGGCAAAAGGTGCCTGTCCCTTTTTCCCAGGTGAGGAGTCCGAGGCGTGGAAATCCTACGATCGCCGCGAGAAATCGCCCAGATGCGGAGGGCCGGACTGCTCGTCTGGGAGGCGCACCAGGTGGCGCGGTCGATGCTTCGCCCCGGCGTGGCCACGAGCGAAATCGACGCCGCCGTGGAGCGTTATTTCGCCGAGCACCAGGCCGAGCCGCTGTTCAAAGGCGTGCCCGGCCCGGTCCCCTTTCCGGCGGTGACGTGTATTTCGATCAACGAAGAGGTGGTTCACGGCATTCCCGGGCCGCGAAAACTGTGCGAAGGGGACATCGTCAGCATCGATACCGGCTGCCGCCTGAATGGCTGGTGCGGCGATGCGGCGGCAACCTTTCCCGTCGGCCGCATCGATGCCGAGGCGCGGCGGCTGTTGGACGTGACCCGGCAATCGCTGGATTTGGCCATCCATTTGATGGGCCAAAGCAAGTGGTGGAGCGAGGTGGCCCGGGAAATGGAAAACTACGTCAAGAAACATGGCTTTTCGGTCGTCGAGGCCTTTGTCGGCCACGGCATCGGACGGAAAATGCACGAAGACCCGCAGGTGCCGAACTTTGCCGGAAAACGCTTCCGCCGCAGCAGCGATTTTCGCTTGGTGCCGGGGCTGGTGATTGCCGTGGAGCCCATGGTGAATATGGGAACCAAAGAGGTGCGATGCCAGCCCGATCACTGGACCCAGGCGACGGCCGACGGCCGTCCCAGCGCCCATTTCGAGCATACCATCGCCTTGACCGACGCGGGGCCGCAGGTCCTGACGGCGGGACCGAACGGCGAGAGTTGGTAGAGTGCGTAGTCTGAGGTGTGTTTATTGGCAATGAAGTGAATTGGGGTTGGCACTGTCCACCCATAGTGGGGTTGTGAACGACCGGCCGGCGGGGCGCCGTGACGCATAAATTGGACCAAGCCGAGAAATTTTTGGCGGGGGGCCTTGCATCCTTGGCCCACTGCTGCGTATATTGAAGCACTTTGCTCCAGAGCGCGCGACACTCTGGAAAAAGGGGACATGCTACCATGAAAGTACGAGCCAGTATCAAACGCATCTGCGAAAACTGCAAGATCGTGCGCCGCCGCGGCGTCATCTTTGTCGTTTGCAGCAATCCCCGCCACAAGCAGCGCCAGGGCTGACCGCAAGCGGTGCTGAACCGAATCAAACGAGGAGCTTCCAAGTATGCCGCGTCTGTTGGGTGTTGACATCCCGAACGATCGCCCGACCATCATCGCGCTGACCTACCTGTATGGCGTCGGCCCGAAGATCGCGCGGGATCTGTGCCACAAGGCGGGCGTCGATCCGCAGGGGCGGGCGCGCGAACTCCGCGAGGACGAACTGGCCCGCTTGGCCGCCTTGTTGGACAAGGATTACGTCGTCGAGGGGCAACTCCGCCGGCAACGCAACCAGAACATCATGCGGCTGCGCGATATCGGCTGCTACCGCGGCCTGCGGCATCGCCGCGGCCTGCCGGTCCGCGGCCAGCGCACCCGCACCAACGCCCGCACCCGCAAGGGCCCCAAGAAAACGGTCGCCGGTAAGAAGGGCGTCAAGGATCTGCGCTAGGCGCCAGCAATTTCGCCAGTACGCAGCAGGCCAGGGAAAGCGCAGCAGACCACACACAGAACAGAGTTCTTTTGAATTCGGGAGAGTTATTCAGCGGTGGCTAAGACCAAACGACGCAAGACCCGACGCAACGTCGCCGTGGGCACGGCCCATATCAAGGCGACGTTCAATAACACCACGATCACCATCACGGACACCAAGGGGGACACCCTTTGCTGGGCCAGTGCCGGTACCAGCGGCTTCAAGGGAAGCCGTAAGAGTACGCCCTTCGCCGGGCAGTTGTCCGCGCAGCAGGCTGCGGAAAAGGCCATCAAGTTTGGCATGAAGGAAGTGGATGTGAAGGTCAAGGGGCCTGGCAGCGGTCGGGAAAGCGCTATTACCGCCTTGCAAGCCGCCGGACTGAAAATCAAATCGATCGAAGACGTCACGCCGCTGCCGCACAACGGCTGCCGGCCCAAGAAACGCCGCCGCGTCTGATACCCGCGGCGTTTTGCGTGGTCCAGGGGTGTGCCGCCGAGAGCATGGAACGGGAGTGAATCGAGTATGGGTCGCCATATTGATGCTGTTTGCCGATTGTGCCGCCGCGAAGGCATGAAGTTGTTCCTCAAGGGGACGCGTTGCGATACGCCCAAGTGTGGCGTGGAACGCCGCGAGGCCCCGCCCGGCATGACCACGGGTCGCCGCGGCAAGTTGACCGATTACGGTACGCACCTCCGCGAAAAACAGAAGGTGAAACGCTACTACGGCGTCTTGGAACATCAGTTCCGCAAGTACTTCCAGCAGGCCGAGCGCACCAAGGGCCATACCGGCGAGGCGCTGATGGTCTTGTTGGAGCGCCGCCTGGACAACATCGTCGCCCGGATGGGACTGGCCCAGTCGCGGGCGCAATCACGGTTGATGATCACCCACGGCCACATCACCGTCAATGGACGACTGCTCAATATCCCCAGCTACCTGGTGCGGGCGGGCGACGTGATTCGCGTGAAGGACCGTCCCAAGAGCAAACAACTCGTCGAGGCCATTCGGGCCGAGAACCGCCACGACGTTCCCGATTTCCTCACCATCATCGAGGGGCCGGAACTCGAAGGCCACGTCCTCCGCTACCCGGAAGCCAGCGACGTTTCCATCCCTGTTCAGACTCAACTGATCGTGGAGCTTTGCTCCAAGTAGCCGGGTAATTCGCAGCCCGGCCACCTCAGCCGCAACTTATTTGGACCGGAGACTTCACAGATGCGTATTCGTTGGCGCGGACTTGAATTGCCCAGCCAGGTCATGCCGGAAAGAACCACCCTCTCGGCGACCTACGGCAAATTCGTCACCGAGCCGTTCGAGCGGGGTTTCGGGGTCACCGTCGGCAATAGCCTGCGGCGCATCCTGCTCTCCAGCTTGGAAGGCAGCGCGGTCACGCAAATCAAACTGCACGGCGCCCAGCACGAGTTCACCACGCTGCCCGGCGTGATCGAAGACGTCACCGACATCGTGCTCAACGTCAAGGCCCTGGTGGTCAAAAACCACAGCGAGCAGACCCGCGTCATCCGCATCGAGAAGAACACCCGCGGACCGGTCACCGGCGCCGACGTGCGGACCGACGACCAGATCGAGGTCATCAACAAGGACCACCTCATCGCCACCCTCAGCGATGACGTCCCCTTCCTGTTGGAAATGGTGGTGGAGAACGGCCGCGGCTACGTGCCAGCGGGCGAACACACCCCGCAGGCCCAGGAAATCGGCATCATCCCCGTCGACGCGGCCTTCAGCCCGGTGACGCGCGTCCGCTACGAGGTGGAAGAGACCCGCGTCGGCCACAAAACCAATTACGACAAGTTGACCATCGAGATCTGGACCAACGGCTCGGTCAATCCGGAGTTGGCCCTGGTCGAGTCCGCCAAAATTCTCCGCAAGCACCTCAACCCGTTCGTGCAGTACCAGGAACTGGGGCCCATGGTGCATGCCGAGGCGCGCGCCTTGGGCAACCTGGGGTTGGACGCGGCCACGGAGGCCAAGTTGAACATGAGCCTGGCCGAGCTGGACCTTTCGGTCCGCGCCACCAACTGCCTCGAGTCGGAAAACATCACCATGGTCCGCGACCTGGTCATCCGCACCGAGAGCCAGTTGTTGGAGGTGCGAAACTTCGGCGAGACCACCCTCAATGAAGTCCGCGAGAAACTTTCCGACATCGGCCTGCGGCTGGGCATGCGGCTGCCGTCGGCCCCGGCCCGCTCGGTCTGATCCCCGGCCGGCGTCCCTTCGCGGGGCGTGCCGGCATTAACGAACCATAGAGCAATCCTACCTAGGCGTTACGATCATGCGACATAGAAGACGAGGCCGCAAGCTCGGCCGTAATCCCAGTCATCAACGCGCGCTGTTGCGGAACCTCGCCAGTGCCTTGATTCTTACCGAGCGCGACGCCGAGGGCGAGGACAACGCCCCCAAGGTCAAGGGCCGCATCATCACCACCTTGCAGAAGGCCAAGGAAGTCCGCCCCCTGGTGGAGCGTTGCATCACCATCGCACGCCACGCCCTGGAGCACCAGCAGGCGGCCGACGCCCTGGAGCCCGAGGCCGAGCGGCACAGCGAGGCCTGGCGGGCGTGGCGTCGCAGCGAGCGCTGGTCGCAGTGGAACCAGGCGATTGCCCCCGTGGTGGCTGCCCGCCGCCGCGCCTTGCGGCTGTTGGGCGACAAGCAAGCGGTGCGAATCCTCTTCAGCGAACTCGGGCCGCGCTTCGCCGATCGTCCCGGCGGCTACACCCGCGTGTTGCGGCTGGCCAAGCCGCGTTTGGGCGACGCCGGCACCCGCGCCATCCTGGAACTGGTCGGCGTCCGCGACCGTAAGCGTCGTCGCGCCGCCAAGCCCGCCTTCGAAGCCGAGCCCGCCGCCGCGCCGACACAGCCGCCGAAATAGGGCGATGCCCCGGCGGAATAGATAGATAGAAGGTGCGGGTTTCCGACCCCGGCAACGGAAGCTAATCGAAATGGATCGGCCGCTGCGTGGTGCCCACGGTGCCTCGGAAACACCGGCCGGTTTTGATTTCACCCTCCACGTGCGGCGGCTGTGCGAAGACATGGTCGGCCGCGTCGAGCAGCTCGGCCACATCGATATGGCCTGCGTGGCGGTGAGCTTCGCGCAGGCCCGCAACCGCACCGATTCCGGCATGTATGCCTCGCTGACGCCGCTGCGTTTTTCCGGCGGACAGCTCCATACCATGCGTCGCGGACAGCGCTGGACGTTGCAACGCGTCTACGAAGGGGGCCGCGAGATGCTCTACATCCTCAACTTCTATTTGCCGCGGTTCCTCGACCTGCCGCTGGACGAGAAGCTGACCACGGTCGTCCACGAGTTGTGGCACATCGGCCCGCGGTGCGACGGCGACTTGCGGCGCTTCGGCGGTCGTTGCTACGCGCATAGCGGCTCGCAACGGAAGTACGACGCCCGCGTGAAGCAATTGGCCCAACGGTGGTTGGAACTGGGGCCGCCGGCCGCGCTGTATGACTTCCTGCGGCTTGACTTTCGTGCCTTGGCGGCCCGCCACGGCCGCGTTTTCGGCCGCAAGGTGCGGACGCCGAAGTTGATCCGAGACGCTCAATGACCGGTTCAATGTATCCGGCACACGGAGTGTTTGTGATTTTTCGCCGGCGGGCACGACAAGCCGGACTATGTGGCGATCGGCAGAAAAATAGCTTCCGCAAATCGTAGGTCAGGCTGTGCCTGACGCCCCGGACTGTCAGGCACAGCCTGACCTACGGGGGACCGGTCCTTCCGCCCAAGTCCGGAAGTTATTGTTCGTTTGGCGTTAGGGTGGGGGAATCGTGACGTAGTGACGCACGTGGGCGCCCAATCTGCCTTGACATCCCCAGGGGGGCCGGTTACTCTGTGCCACCTCAAACAGGAAAACAAGGAAAACGGGGACAGGCACCTTTTGTGCGAAGCACCCCAAGGGCCGTTCCGGCAAAAGGTGCCTGTCCCCCTTTTCCTCGATTCACAGAACTTCTTGCGATCTCCTCTGGTTTTCCAGGCTTTGCCATGCTGCCGCTGCCCGGCCGAACTGTACTGGTGATCGTCGCCGCGCTGGCGTTGTCCGGTTGCAAGCCCCTGGCGACGCCGCCGGGGAAATCGCCGCTGCAACCATCGCAGATGTCGCCGGACAGCGTGGCCGTGGAAATCTACTTCGTGCGTTTCCCGCTGGGCGATGCCGATGCCAACGTCAAGCTGTGGAACGAGATCGACGAACAGCACTTTCCCGCCGAACTGCGGCAGCGATTGGCCAAGAACGGTTTCCGCGTCGGCCTGATCGGCGGCCAGGTCCCCGAGGTGCTGGTCAAGCTGATGGACCTGAAGGACAAACCGCCGCCCGGCAACGACGTGCAGCAGCAGACCGTCGCCGACCTGGAAGCCGCCCGCAGCCCCCAGGCGCGGCATCTGCAAATGCGCGCCGGCCATCGCAGTGAGATCGTCGCATCGGGTGTGTATGAACACCTGCCCGTGCTGGTTTCCGAAGGCGGCGAACTTCGCGGGCAGACTTATACGCAGGCCCAAGGCATCCTGGCAATGAAGGCCTACCCGCAATCCGACGGCCGCGTGCGGTTGGAACTGGTTCCCGAGTTACACCACGATCAGCCGCGGCGCCGTTTCGTGGGCGAACAGGCGATGATGCGTCTGGACACGGACCGACCGAAGCGGATCTTCGACGAGTTGACGATTCCGGCGGTGTTGTCGCCCGGCACGATGCTCGTGCTGGGCAGCCTGCCCAATCGCTCCGGCAGCCTGGGCCACGATTTCTTCACCGAGGGGGAAGACAACCACTTGGTGCAGAAGTTGCTGGTGCTGCGATTGTGTCAGACCCAGCACGACGATCTGATCGCGCCGCCGCCGCTGCTGCCGGAAGAATAGGCAATAAGGTCTCGCCAGGAATCCGCTTCTGGATTATCATGAATGGTCGAGCATGGGGTGGCCGACGAGCACCCTGTCTACCACCCCCAAAAACCATTCCCCCCTCACGCCTATCATGACCGAGAGACGTCTCCAAACCCCACGCGCCGCACTGCCCCGGCGGAGAACGACCGCATTGCCGGGCGGCTTTGAAATCGGCGTCAAGTCTTTCCTCTTAACCACCGCGATTTGGTTTGCCGCGCTGGCGGCCCGGGCCGACGACCCGGCCGATTGGCCTCATTGGCGCGGTCCGTACGACAACGGCAGCACCGAAGGGGGCACCTATCCGGTGAAGTGGGACGCCACCAGCGGCGTGCTCTGGAAAACGGCACTCCCCGGCAAAGGCTGCTCGACGCCGATCGTCTGGAATCGCCGCATCTATCTCACCGCCCCCGTGGACGGCAAGGATGCCCTGCTGGCCTTCGACTGGTCGGGAAAGCTGCTGTGGAAGTGTGTTTTGGGCAAGGAACGGCCGGGCGCGCATCGCAACGGTTCCGGCTGCAACCCCTCGGCGACGACCGACGGCCAGGGCGTCTTCGTCTATTTCAAGAGCGGAACCGTGGCCGCCGTGGAACTGGACGGCAAGCTCCGCTGGCAAACCAATCTCCAGGAGCGTTTCGGCAAGGACACCCTGTATTGGGACATCGGTTCCTCGCCCGTGCTGACTGATCGCGACGTGGTCGTGGCGGTGTTGCACCACGGCGATTCGTATCTGGCCGCCCTGGACAAGCGCAGCGGCAAGCTGCACTGGAAGGCGGCCCGCAACTATCAGACGGCCGAGGAAGGCGACCACTGTTACGCCACGCCACTGCGGATCCGCCATGCGGGCGAAGACTCGCTGCTGGTCCTGGGCGGCGAGCATCTCACCATCCACGCGGCGACCGACGGCCGGGTGCTCTGGTCCTGCGGCGACTTCAATCGCGACCACAAGCCCAACTGGGTGCCCGTCGCCTCGATGGTCCTCGCCGGCGACATGGCGGTGGTTCCTTATGGACGCGGGGATCGGCTTTACGGCATTCGCCTGGGCGGCAGCGGCGACGTGACCGCCACGCACCGCGCGTGGGAGCGCACGGACACGGGCGCGTTCGTCCCCACACCGGCCGAATACCGGGGACGCATCTACTTGCTCCGCGACCGCGGCGAGGTCCAGTGCATCGACCCGACCACGGGCAAGACGCTCTGGACGGGCGCCCTGCCGAAGACGAGCTCCAAGTATTACGCCTCGCCGACGGTGGCCGGCGGCAAACTCTACGCCGTGCGGGAAGACGGCCGGGTGTTCGTCGCCAACGTCGAGGGCAAGTTTGCCTTGCTGGCGGAGAACGACCTGGAGGAGCGCGGAATCGCCTCGCCGGTGCCGGTGGCCGGCCGCCTGCTGCTCCGCGGCGAAGAACATCTGTTTTGCGTGGGTCGCGAGTGAGGCAAGCCAAAGGGGATTCGGCCGTCGCGTAGCGCAAATGCCGGCCCTATCGCCACTTGCGGCGGAAAGGCTCGATAAGGAGCTTGCCTGCTGCGCCCGCCGCCTGCCGGAAAATTTTTGCTGCTCGGACGCCCTTCGTCTGCACGATGATAGAAATTGCTCTTTCCTCGGCAGGCAAAAGTTGCTGTAATCCGCCTCCTATGAACGCACGCATTTCTCTTCTCTTCTCGTTCATTGTTGGGTTGTCGGCCGCCGTGGCCTGGGCGCAGCAGCCGCCGCCACCGCCGTCCCCGGATACATCGTCCGGGATGTCTGCGCCAAGCGGGCCTCCCCAGCCAAGCCAAGATCCCTATGCGCCGCCGCC
>CAYYBU010000029.1:0-11423 GCA_964469945.1 uncultured Planctomycetaceae bacterium | reverse complement strand
GGTCGTGCCGACGGCAAGAATCAGAAGGGCTCCGAAGATAATAGCGTACGGTCGATACCGGCTCACGTGACACGCTCCTGTGCAGGGGAAATATGGCACTTACGCAGACAACCCAAAGGCCACATCCTGTCCAGTATAATCAGAATCCCCGCGAAGAGGAAATTGTCGCGCGGATTCTTCGCGACTCTTCTCGCCCATAGCTTGACAACGATCGAATGATGCGGACAATGACAAGCTAGTGGTTCACGCGAAGTGAACGGTTCGTGGTTCGCGTGAAACGAGTGGATCGAATGCCGGACGACTTGCCCGGCACTTCGATTGCGATGCCCGTGGCGATCAACGAGGGCATGGGGGGCGCAACCGCAGGGAACGACAGTCGGCGGCGGAGGTCGCGGCTCGGACGGCCCCCCCCATGCTTTCGCCTTTCGGACCCGTGGAAGAATCGGTTTCCAAGGTATTCTTCCACGGGTTCTTTGTTTTTCGCCATTTTCTTTCCATGCTCTAACCGCCCATGTCTGTTTGCCTGATCGGTCTTGGCTCCAATCTCGGCGACCGCAGGCGTATGCTCGACCAGTCCGTTGGGCAACTCGCCCGGCATCCACTGGTGAAGGTCGCGGCGCAAAGTCCTTGGCTTGAGACGCTTCCGGTCGGTGGCCCGGTTGGCCAATCCGCGTACCTCAACGGTGCGCTGGTGGCCGAGACCTCGCTGGAGCCCGAGAGGCTTTTGGAACTGCTGCACCACATCGAGGCGTCGCTGGGACGCCGGCGCGAGCAACGCTGGGGACCGCGACCGATCGATCTCGATCTGCTGCTTTACGACCGGGTGGTGCGGCAGACGCCGGCGTTGGTGCTGCCGCATCCACGCATGACGTGGCGGCGGTTCGTGCTGGAACCGGCAGCCCTGGTGGCCGGCGGGATGGTTCATCCCCTCAGCGGCTGGACGGTGCGGCAACATCTCGAGCATCTGAGCACATCGGCGCCGTACGTGGCGCTCAGCGGCCCGATCGGGGATCAGAAGGCCGCCCTGGCCCAGCAGATCGCGGCGCGGAGCGGGGCACGCTGGATCGCCGAGCCGCTGGGCCCCGGGCCAATGGAGGCGTTCTACGCCGATCCGGCTGGTCAGGGCCGGCGGCGGGCATTAGAATTTCTGCGCCAGTGGCCGCCACTGCTCTCGCTCGACTGGCCCGGCTGGAGCGTCGCCGGGGCGGGCGCGGTCAGCGATTTCTGGTTCGAGGAAGCCCTCGCTTTTGCCCAGGTGTGGTTGCCCCCGCCGCAGCAGAAGGAGTACGATGTGCTTTGGCAGCGGGCGCGAGCCACCGTGGCAACGCCGCGGTTGATCGTGTTGCTGCCGAGTCCCGGATTCAGAGAGGAGCGACGGTTCGGACAAGCGATACTCGATCTGGCCATCCGCCCAGGCCGGGGGCCGTTGTTGCGGTTGGATGGTGATGATAGCGAAACAGACTTGGCCGAGGTGTTGGCCGCTGTGGAGGCGATGAGGTAAAAGTAGCAGGCACACGCCGTGTGCCATCGGCCCGTTACGGCACACGGCGTGTGCCTACTACTTTGAGATTCGGTGATTAAATGCCATCCGCTCTTCAACTCGTCACGACCGCGGCCCAATTGCGCGAGGCCCTGGAGCCGCTGCGCCGGGCGGGCCGCAAGATCGGGCTGGTGCCCACCATGGGCGCCTTGCACGAAGGGCACATCAGCCTGGTCCGCGCGGCCAAGGCCCAGTGCGACGCGACCGTCGTGACCATCTTTGTCAATCCGAGCCAGTTCGGCCAGGGCGAGGATCTTGCCAAGTATCCGCGCACGCTCGAAGCCGACTTGGCAAAGCTGGCCGCCTGCGGCGCCGACCTGGTGCTGGCGCCGGCCAGCGACGACGTGTATCGCCCGGGTCATACCACCTGGGTTGAGGTCGGCGCGGTCGCCGAGCGGCTGGAGGGCAAGTTTCGCCCCGGCCATTTCCGCGGCGTCGCGACCATTGTGCTGAAGTTGTTCAACATGTCGCGGGCGGAGGTGGCTTTTTTCGGCCAGAAGGATTATCAGCAGGCCCTGGTCATCCAGCAGATGGTCGAGGATCTGAACGTGCCGGTCGAAGTCCGCATCTGCCCAATCGTCCGCGAGGCCGATGGCCTGGCGATGAGCTCGCGCAACGCCTATTTGGGCCCTGCCGCCCGCGCGCGGGCGACCGTGTTATGGAAAAGTCTCCAATTGGCCCAAGAACTCGTCGGTCGCGGGGAGCGTAATGCATTGGCGGTCCTGGAGCCGATGCGGCAGATGATTGGCGCCGCCGGCGCCCAGGGCGCCGCCGGCGAGGTGCGCGTCGATTACGTGGCCCTGGTCGATCCGCAGACATTGGAGCCGGTCTGCGAGATCCGCGGCCGCACGTTGGCGGTCTTGGCCGTGTGGATCGGGAAGACCCGCTTGATCGACAACTGTTTTTTGAACCCCGACGAGCCCTGAACCGCGAACGGACTGTCCATCGTGCTGCAAACACTGTTCTACATTCCCGCCCAGGTTGCCGGTATGCCCGTGTTCGGCTTCGGCCTGCTGTTGGCCGCGTGGGCCGCGT
This sequence comes from uncultured Planctomycetaceae bacterium, assembly GCA_964469945.1. Lineage (GTDB taxonomy): Bacteria > Planctomycetota > Planctomycetia > Pirellulales > Thermoguttaceae > CAYYBU01. Next base: position 8,848 of record CAYYBU010000029.1, on the reverse strand, counting down.
TCGCGCTTGGCCTGTTGACGTGGCTGGTGCGGCGACAAGGGTTCAATGCCGACACGCTCGGCTATCTGCCGCTGCTGCTGATCGTGGCGGGGGCCATTCTCTGGGTGCTGCCCGCCATCAGCGAACCGCGGGGGCTCCCCATTCGCGGCTACGGCGTGATGATTCTGCTGGCAGTGACCTCCGGCACCGGCCTGGCCGTCTGGCGGGCGCGGCGCGTGGGGGTCAATCCGGAAATGATCCTCTCGTTGGCCTTCTGGATGATCTTGCCGGCCATCGTCGGCGCGCGGGTCTTCTATGTCACCGAATACTGGTCCGAGCAGTACTGGCCGATCTACCCGGAGAAGGGCCTGGCGGCCTTGATCGTCGCCGTGCTCAACGTGGCCAACGGCGGGCTGGTGATCTACGGCGGCTTCTTCGGCGGGGTTGTCGGACTGCTGGCGTTCTTCCGCAAATACCGCGTGCCGCTGCTCGCCACCGCCGACCTGGTGGCCCCCAGCCTCATGCTCGGCCTGGCGCTGGGACGCATCGGCTGCCTGTTGAACGGCTGCTGCTTCGGCGGAGCGTGCGACCTGCCCTGGGCCGTGAGCTTTCCGGCCGGCAGTCCGCCCTACGCCAGCCAGGTCGCTCGCGGGGTCATGTACGGTTTCGTGCTCCAGAGCGATCCCAAAACGGCGCCGGTCGTGAAGAGGGTCGCGCCGCATAGCGAGGCCGCGGAAGCGGGCCTGCGGCCGGGCGATCACGTGCAGAGCATCAGCGGTTCCGATGTGACCAGCAGCGGCCAGGCCCATTATGTCCTCAGCCGCATGTTCAACGAAAAGAAGAAACTCGTTCTCACGCTGGCCGACGGCCGTACGTTGACGCTGGCCGCCGTCAGCCCGCCGGCCCATAGCCATCCGGTCCATCCGACGCAGATTTACAGCACCATCGACGCCCTGTTGATCTGCCTGTTCCTATTGGCCTACGATCCGTTCCGCCGCCGCGACGGCGAACTGTGGGCCTTGATGCTGACGGTCTATCCGGTGGCGAGGTTTCTGGAGGAGTCGATCCGCAACGACGAGGCCGCGATCCTGGGCACCGGCATGACCATTTCGCAGAACGTCAGCGTGTTGCTGCTGTTGGCGGCCATCGGCCTGTGGTGCTATCTGCTGCGGCAGCCGCGCGGTTTGGCCTATGCGAATAACCTGAATGGATCGGGCACGTGGCGAGTACCGTAATCGGCGTGTGCCCAATACATGCACCCAGGCGAGGGGGTTTGACAACCGTTCCCCGGATTGGGATGATACCAGTAGGTCTCCCATGCGGGCGGGAACTTTTGCCCGCCCCCGCGCGTCTGAATTCTGTGTGAGCCTGCTGTGAACGATGACGCCCAACTGATCGACCAAACCCTGGCAGGGCATTCGGCGGCGTTCGGCCAGTTGGTCCTGAAGTATCAGGACCGGCTGTACAACACGGTGTTTCACGTGGCCGGTAATGCCGAGGATGCCAAAGACGTGGTTCAGGATGCCTTCGTGCAGGCCTTCCTGAAGTTGGACACGTTCCAGCGCGCCAGTGCGTTTTATACCTGGTTGTATCGCATTGCGTTCAACGTGGCCGCCAGCCATCACCGCCGCCGCCGTCCCACGACCGTTTCGGTGGAACGCGTCCAGGCGGCCAGCGGGGCCGAGCCGGTTGATGGCGGCGACAGCCCGGCCGAACGACTGGAACGCGCGGAACGCTGCCGGCAGGTTCGCCAGGCGATTGCCGAACTGAACGACGAATATCGGGCCGTCCTGGTGCTGCGGGAGATCGACGGCTGTTGCTATGAAACCATTGCGGAAATCCTGGAACTGCCCGTGGGAACCGTGCGCAGCCGCTTGCACCGCGCCCGCTTGCAGTTGCGCGAGCAGCTCAAAGAAGTGTTGATGATCGACGAGTGACGTTCATGGACAAGATGCGGGAAAACGAACTGCTCAGCGCGTATCTCGACGGCGAATTGACCGCCGTCGAGCAGGCGCAGGTGGAACAGTTGCTGGCCGCCAGCCCGGCCGCCCGGCAATTGCTGGATGAGTTCCGCGCGCTAAGCAGCACGCTGCAATCGTTGCCGCAAACGAAAGTCGGTGAAGACCTCGGCCCGAGCGTCTTGCGCACCGCCGAACGGCGTATGCTCGGGGCCGCGGTCTCCGCTGCGACCCCGCCCCCGCCCGACGCGCCCCAGCCCGGGTTTCCGTGGCGCGAGCACCTTCGCGGCATGTTCAGCGGGCGGGCGCTGGTTTGGTCGGGATTGGCCGTGGCCATCGCCGTGATGATGATGGTCGCCGAGCGCCGCCAGGTGCCCCAAGGAGCCGGCAACGTCAGGCAGATTGCGCAAGCGCCGCCCGTGGCTGCGCCTGTACCGCCGGCGGTCGCGCCGACCGCCGCCGAGCGACCGCGGGAACTGACCATTCAGGCGGCGCCGCGGCGCGCCGGCGATGCGAATAATGTAGTGGCCGAAAAAACGGTGATGGCGCCGGCGCCCAAGCCGATCAATCAGCCGGCCGATCACAGGGCGGATCGGCGCGCATTGGCCGCCAAATCCTTGGCCGACAGACCCACGGCCGACAAGACCAGTTTGCCGAATGATCGGGACGTTGCGGCCCCTGGGGCGATGAAGAAAGAACTGGCGTCCGGGAAAGACGGCGCCGAGCCTGCTGCCGAGAAAGCAAAAGCGGCGGAGAAAGCGGATGAAATGCGGGCGGACAGACCGGCGCAGGACCTGGCGGCGGCCAGCCGGCCCGAACCGGTCGCCGCGCAGCCTGCGCCGCTACCTGCCGCGGCCCCGGCGACTGTGCCGCCGCCGGGGGCGGGTGTCGGTGGCAGGCAGGCCTCCAAGGCGGCTGGCCAGTTCTACGCTGCGGGCGAGCGCGCGGCCCAAGATGCCACGCCGGCCATCCGTGGCCGTGGCGAAACCGTGACGGAAAATGTTCTCGTCGTGCGCTGCGACCTCGCCGCTGGCAGCGCGCGACAGCAAGCGTTCCATAGGTTGTTGGCCAGCAACGGCATGGCCGCCGCGCCGGCTTTGAAAGCTCAGGGCGACCAGAGGGCCCAAAACATTCTGCAAGGCTCCAAACCGCTGGAAATGGTCTATGTCGAGGCCACGCCTGCACAGATCGGCCACGTGTTGGCGCAACTGGCGGCCCAGCCCGAGGCCTTCCCCAGTGTGTCGGTGGAGCCGGCGTCCGGCGTTGCCTGGCAGCAGGACTTCGGCCGCTACAGTCGCCGCGACGGCGCGACACAGCAAGCATCGCCGGCAAACCAGGCGCAACGCAAAGGTCTTGCCCGCGAGGCAAAACAGGACCAATCCGCGATGCGGGAACAGCTATTGCAGCCGCAGCAATCGGCGCCGGTATACCGCGTGTTGTTCGTGTTGCGGCGTGTCGAGCCGGAACGGCCGGCGGCCAGTACGGCGCCCGCCAAGCACTAAATAGCGCTGCACGATTCCCGGGGGAATCGCCTGCACGATTCCCGGGGGAATCGCTGTAGGGAACGCCCTCCGTGGCGTTCCGTCTCACCGAGACGCCCGGAACGCCACGGAGGGCGTTCCCTACAGCCGATTTTTGTGGCAGGAGGCCACGAAAATGGGACTGTCCCCTTCGGCCGCACTCAAACACCGACAAGTTTTCCCCCACGCTTGCGCGGCCGCGGAACGTCCACGGCTGCCTTCCGGAGCATGAATCGCTCGTGAATTCCCGGGCGGTCGCGGCGGTCGGCCCGGTCCACTTCTTGCGACCGCTGGTTCCGCGGCGCGGAGTCGTGCTAGAATCGCACGCGGCGGGAAGATCCGTAGGCGCATTCGATGAGTGGCCGATGATGTTGGATCGCAACATGGGCCCCGGGGATCAGGATACCTGACAGAGCCAGGCCGCCCTCACCCCCTGCCGCGATCCCGCCGGGCGGGCGAGGGGAGTCGCATCGGGCATCCTCAGATAAATAGGAGAATTCGTTCGGATGGACCAACAGTTCGCAGCCGAGATGACGGTGGAAACCGCAAACGTCGATAATCCGCTGGTCGAAATGACCTCCAGCGAGTACATGGGCCGCTGGAACCACCTGGTCAGCACGACCAATTGGGAGAAGGGCCGCATTATCTGCGAGTGGCGCGAGGCGCTGCTGGCGGCCGGCGCGCCGCTTAATAGTTACACCGACGAGGCCTGGAGCCGCCGCGTCAGCAACGTGACGCCGCAACACGCCGGGCGGCTGCGACGCGTCTGGCAACAGTTCGGCGCGGTTCGCCAGCAATACGCCGGGCTCTACTGGAGCCACTTCCAAGCGGCCCTGGACTGGTCCGATGCCGAGATGTGGCTGGAAGGCGCCGTGCAGAACGGCTGGTCGATCGCCCAAATGCAGCAGCAACGGAGTTGCACGCTGGACGGCCTGGCCGCCGCCGAACCGCCGGCCGCCGACACGATGATGGATCAGTTGGATGAAGATGCCAACCCGGACGACAGCCAGCCGCCCGCGTCGGTCTCCTCATCGCTCAGCGAGGTCCACGATGCCGGTGATGCCGGCGGCGCGGAAGGTGACGATGATGACGGCGGCGCGGATGTGCCCTTCGAGGCAGCCGATTCGTTTGCCGACCAATCGCCGCTGGAAGCGGTGCGGCCGTTCGAGGGGCTGGCCCCGCTGCCCGCCGACCTGGGCGAGGCCTTCGAGGCCTTCAAACTGGCCATCGTGCATCACCGCCACGCCGACTGGGCGGAGATCTCTTGCGAGCAGGTGTTGGCGGTATTGGACGCCCTGCGGCAATTTGCCCTGCTGCCGGCCGTGCTATAATTTGCAGGGTGGCAGGAGCGCAGCGAAGGCCCACCCTACGATTTTTTCCTCCCGGTGGTTGTCCGCCCATGAAGGCCGCTTCGCTTTTAGCCCTGGCGCTCGTTTTCCTTGCCACCCCGTTGCGGGCGGCCGGGCGCGTGGAACTGGAACTGGTCGGCGACGCCCAGGGCGGTGCGGCCATGGGCTTCCAAGAGTGGCTGCAAGTGCTCAGCCGCGCCGGCGTGAAGAACGTTCGCATCCGCACCGCCGAGCCCGGCGACAAGGCCAAGATCGACATCCAGGGCACGGCCGAAAGCCCCATCTACATGGTCACCGGACTGCTCACCGGGCACGACGAATTGCTCGTGCCCGGCGGACGGTTCAAGCGGAGCGACGCGGCGGGCTTGGCACAGTGGATCAAGGATCTGGCCGCGCGCGGCCCGGCCAACCACCGCGAAGCCAGGCCGGCCTTCGGTCTCACGGCGAAACAGTTCGGCGAGGTCCACGACGACCTGGCCAAGCCGGTGACCTTTTCCACCGTGGGCATGACGCGCAGCGAGGCCGCCGAGAAGATCGGCCGCCAGTTGGCTCTGCCGCTCCAGGTAACCGGCGATTTGACCGCGGCCGACGACGACAAGATCGCCGAGGAGTTGTCGGGATTGTCGTGCGGCACGGCGCTGGCCTGCCTGGTGCGTCCGCTGGGATATGCCCTGGTGCCGCGGCAGACCGCGCAGGGCCCGGTCCATGCGGTCGGCCGGGCGCAGTTGGACCACGAGGTGTGGCCCATCGGCTGGCCGCCGGAGAAGCCCTTGGTGCAGGTGGCGCCGGCGCTGTTCGAGTTTCACGACGTGAACGTGCAGAACGTGACGGCGGCCAAGGCATTGGAAGCGATCGCCGCGCGGTTGAAGTTGCCGGTGCTGGTGGACCACAACGCCCTGGCCCGGCACGGCGTCGATCCGGCCAAGGCGATGGTGTCGCTGCCGCAGGCCCGCACGACGTATAGCCTGGCGTTGCGGAAGCTGCTCTTCAAGGCGGGGCTGAAGTTCGAGGTCCGCCTCGACGAGGCCGGCAAGCCGTTTCTCTGGGTCAGCACCGTGAAGCCCGTGTGAAGCTCGCTGGCCGATCCGTAGGTCAGGCTGTGCCTGACAAGTCGCGGGTGTCAGGCACAGCCTGACCTACAATTGTGTTAATCGCTCGCCAGCCGCTCCAACACATCCTTCACCGATAGGCTCGTTTTGTAGGGAATGATCGTGGCGGGGAATTTTTCCAAGGCGTCGCGGCCCGGCGCGGCGGCGGCCAACAGGATCCGCCGATCGGGAAACGCCCGCAAGGTCTCGATCTTCGCCTGCAAATACTCGGGGGTCCAAAAGCCCACGATTTCCAACGGCACGGTGCGGCCGTCGTCGTGGCGAAGCACGAAATCGGGCACGAACACCTTTTGACCGCGGCAGAGAATCTCTCCCTCGCGGAGCAAATGCCATCCGGCCTGGGCGTCGGGTCCCCATTTCTCGGCAAAGGCCGCCTCGACCTGGGAATCGAACTCTTCCGGCGCCGGCAGATGGCTGTTCAGGCCGTCGGCTGCGGACAGGTCCAAGGCCACCGTCCAGCCGCGCCGCCGCGTCTGCACCACGGCGTGCATGCGCCACTGACGGCAGGCGACCAGCGCCGGCAGGAAGCGCGCCATGGCGGCCCCATAGCGGCGCGTCTCGCGCAAGACCGAGGCCGGGCCGTCGAAGCGAAAACAGTACGACTGCGGCCCGACCCGCGATATCGTATGCATCAGGCGGGCCAGCTTGGCGTAACGCACGATGGTCTTGAAATCCTCGCTGGCCCAAACGGTCATCGACACGGCGCCGAACAACGCCGCTTGGACCTGCGCCACGTTGTAGCGGGCCAGCAGCGCGGGCCCGTCGGCGTAGCCGCGGAACTCGCCCAGGCGATGGAAGTCGATCACGTCGCTGAACAGGGCATCGTCGATCTCCGGCCAGGGGCGGCCCAGTTTTTCCGCAATGTCGCGCTTGACGGCGAACTCCTCGCGCTCGAAGAAGCGATCGGCGCAGCGGACCAGCGGATGCTGCGGCGCGGCCAGGCGGAAGACCTCGCGGCGCAGCGCGGCGGCCCGGCCGCGGCGGTCGCGCTGGTAGACGCTGGCGTCGTCCAGCAGTTTGCAGAAGGCCTCGATGCGACGGGCGGGGCAATCTTCCTCGGCGGCGAAAATGGCCGCCAGGGCGCGGTGCAATTCCCGCCGCGTGCGGCCCGTTCCCTGCCGATAGACGGCCAGCATCCGCTCGGCATACTGCCCGTAATGCCGATGGGTCTGGCGCGTCAAACGGTCGGGAAAGATCCGCCCGCGGTCATAGTCGGCGATGGCGAGTTCCCTGGTAAGCATCGCTTCCTCTTCGTCGGCGGGAGCGGCCTTCCTCGTTGGTGTCGGCCGCCACGATTTCGTAGAGCACCGCCTTGGCGTTGCCCGATTTGCGCAGGATGCGGCCCAAACGCTGCTTGGCCTGGCGGCTGGAGCCCAGGCCGCCGATGACCACCGCAACCTTCACTTCGGGCAGATCGACGCCCTCGTCCAGCACGCGGTTGGCCACCAGCGCCGGATAGCTGCCGTCTTCCAGGCCGCCGAGGATCTCCAGCCGCTCTTTCTTGCCGCAGTGACTCAACAGGCAGGGGATCAGGAAACGCCGCGAGACGTCGCGGGCCATGGCGTTGGAGCCGGCGAACACCATACACGCCTGGCCGGCGTGCAAGCGGAACAAATCTTCCAGCACGCGGAGTTTTTCTTCCGCCCGGTCCTCGATCGATTTCTTCATGTAATACGCCTGCAGCACGCGGCGCGACTGCGGCGTGCGGCCGGTCTCCTCGCAAAGGTCTTGCCAGGAGAACTGCGGCTCGCTCTTGCGCCGCTCGAGCATGTACGCCCGCACCTCGCGGGCGAGCTGGTCGTAGCGGGCCTGCTCGGCGGGCGAGAGGTGGATGGGGATCCGCACCACTTCGTAATCGGCCAGCGTATGGCCCTTGGCGGCCGAGAGCGGCATCTCGTAGAGCAGCGGGCCGACGAGCGCGTCGAGATCGGCGTGGCGGCCGTCGGAGCGCTCCGGCGTGGCGGTCAGGCCCAAGCGCAGCGGCGCGGCCGACATGCGGGCGGCGTCGCGGCGGATCTCGCCCGGCAAGTGGTGGCATTCGTCGAAGACGAGCAACTCGAACTGGTTGCCGAATTTCTCGGCGTGGATGCAGGCGCTGTCGTAGGTGGTCACGGAGACCGGCCGCACGCGAAAGACGTTGTCGCCGATGACGCCGGCGTCGTATCCCAGTGCGGCGAGAATGCGGCGATGCCATTGGTACATCAAGTCGCGGACCGGGGCCACCACCAGCGTACTGGTGGCGGTTCGCGCCATGATCGTCAGGGCCACCTCGGTCTTGCCGGTGCCGGTGGGCATGACGACGCAGCCGCGGCGGCCGCCGCTCCAGGCGGCTACGGCCTGTTCTTGGGCGGGCCGCAGGGGATGGATCTGCACTTTGGGCCAATGGACGGTCCGCCAGGCCGGCACGAGGTCTTCCACTTCGACCCCCGCGCTGGCGAGCGTGTGCAAGACATGGACGTACTGGATGGCATCGCTGCGCCAGGCCCTGACGCGGCCATCCCACACCCAGGCGCCCGATGCCGCGATGGCCGCCACGCCCTGCGACGGCAGGCCGGCCAACAGGAGCGTACCGCCGGCGAATGACAGTTGCGGCTTGACTGCGGGCATGGAGGTCATTATCCCGGTGGGACCGGTATCGGGCAAGCGCCGTGGGCCCACTTGGGATCGGCAGAAAAACAACTTCCGCAAATCGTAGGTCAGGCTGTGCCTGACGCCCCGGTGTGTCAGGCACAGCCTGACCTACGGGGAACCGATCCTTCCGCCCAAGTCGGGAAGTTACTTTTCGGCCGAGCCTACATCCTGCGACCGCGCCGCGCGAGGTTGTCAACCAATAACTTCGTGTGGCACAACTGGTTGACGGAAAAGCAGTTAGGGCTTGTGTAGCCGTTCACGGGTTGCCGGGAACGGCCGCAGGGGAGAGGGAGAGATAACGG
>CAYYBU010000028.1:0-11499 GCA_964469945.1 uncultured Planctomycetaceae bacterium | reverse complement strand
CAACGCTCACAACAGCCCGCTACGGCCTTCTCACGGGTCCGCACCGAACGGCTCGACCAAGCCCAGTCGGTCCTGCCGCACCGCCCGGTAGGAGTCGGCCGTGTAGATGGCGATCGCCGTCCAGATGCACCCGAAGCTCACGATCTGGGCCGTCGAGAACGGTTCCCCGAAGGCCACAACCGCCAGCAGGAACTGGAGGGTCGGCGAGACATACTGGACGATGCCCAGGGTCGAGAGCCGCAGCCGCCGAGCCGCGACCCCGAAGAACAGCAGCGGCACGGTGGTCACCGGGCCGCTGAGCGCCAACAGGCCCAGAGTTCCAAGGCTGGTCCCTGCCCACTGCCTCGTCGTCCCCAGGTAGACGAGGTAGGCCAGGGCGACGGGCATCATGGCGAGCGTCTCCACAGTGAGGCTCACCAGCCCGTCCACGGGCATGATCTTCCGCATCAGGCCGTACGAGGCGAACGTCAGCGCCAGGGTCAGGGCGATCCAGGGCACCTCGCCCACGAAACCCGCCAGCACCAGGACACCGACCAAGGCCAGCAGGATGCTCAAGGTCTGGTAGGGCCGCAGCCGCTCGCGGAGGAAGACCACGCCCAGCAACACGTTGACCAGGGGGTTGATGAAGTAGCCCAGGCTGGCCTGGAGCACCTGGCCGCTGGTGACCGCGTAGATGAACACCAGCCAGTTCGCGGCGATCAGCAGCGTACTCAACCCCAGCATGGCCAGGAGCTTGCCGCTTCGCAGTTCTCGTCCCAGTTCCGTCCACCGCCCCAGGAAGGCAACCAGGACGGCCAGCATGGCGAAGGACCATAGTGCCCGATGGGCCAGGACTTCCACCGGAGCCACGCTGGCCACCGCCTTGAAGTACAAGGGAAAAAGGCCCCAGGAGGTATAGGCGGCAATCCCGTAGAGAATGCCATGTTTCGAGGGCGTCGAACTCATCATGGCCTGCCATCGGTGGGATTTTCCGTCGCTGCACTGAGCCCATCGCCGCTGCGATCGAGCGGTCGTATCGCCGTGGTAGCCGGCAGCAAATCGAGAAATGTAACCGGATAGGTGAGCATGATGATTACTGGCACCATTCCCCGAACCAGGCACCAGGGGCACCGGTTCCCGTGGGAACGGGATGGCGATCGGCAAGGATTTCCTCCGCCTGGGGTCGTGACTCCTCGTCGCAAGCGGTCATGACCTGGCGGAGTTCGGCGGCCGGGTCGACGGCCGTCGCTTCAATGGCGTGAACCAGGCTGTCCACGTGGGCGTACTCCGTCTCGGCCAACGCCCTCAACAGCGACGAAGCCAGCCTGGGCACAGCCGACCGGGCCGCCGGGCCGTAGGCGGCAATCGCCACGGCCGCCGGCCGCACCAAATCACGATCGTCGAGCGCCTCCATCAGATTCGGCACCACCATTTCCGGCTGCATGGACAGCCGGCCCAGCGCATACGCTGCCGCCAGCCGAACCTCGTCGTTGGTGTCTCCAAGGAGTTGCACCAGGTCATCCAGGGCGGGTTCTGCCACCGGCCCCAGCGCGGCCAAGGCACGGGCGGCTTCCGCCCGCACCGCTGGCAACCGGCACAACAGCCGCTTGCGTACCATGAACACGGCCTGTTTCATATCGTCACGGGCATCGCGCGGGCGCTGCGCCAATTCCCATAGTGCCGCCACACAAGCCGAAGGAGAACTCCCTTCCATCTGTTCCAGTAGCGCGTGCCAAGAGGTTGGGCGATCGACCGCGCGACATGTCTCGGGGCTGAAAAGCGAATCTTCGCTGGCATGAAGATAGCGGAGGCCCGCAGCCAGGGCGTGCATGGCGTCCAGACGCAGGAACTTGGCCCAGTCCGGGCGGCGTTCGTCTCGTACCCAGGCGAACAAGGCCAGGGCATAGCCGATCGTACAGGAATTCAAGTAGCCGCGGCGACGAAGCGTCCAATGCCTGTATCGCCCTTGGCGCACGGACCTCTCGCGCAACGTGGCATTGGCCGTAAAGAGGCCCAGTCCCAGATAGACCGGCAATAGATCGGTGATCCATTCGGCGTCGAGGTCGTTCTTCAACAGCCCACGGCCGATCAACAGGTCGTGCGCCAATTCGTGGGCCAGTACGGCGACCAACCCGGGTGGATCGGCGAGTTGGCTTTCGGCCAGGCGGATCAGCCCCGGCCGGTACTGTCCGGCCGCTCCCGGCATGGCGTCGTCCTCGCAGATTTCAAGCCGGAGCGACGACGGCTCGATCTGTATGAAACCACAGATGCAATCAAACAGTCGCTGCGCATCATCGGGCGTGCCGTCGTAAGACTCGGGAAGACGGGGGTCGTCGGGTAAGATCACCTGGGCCTTCAAGAGTCGCTCGATGCCGAACTGGCGAGTCAGCCAGCGCATGCGGACTTCCGTCCACGCCTTTTCGCGGACGGCCAGCGGCGGTTTGGGAGCGAAGAGGCCGAAGAGCATGGTCAACATGTACCGGCGGTTGACGTGTCAGGGGTGGCGGTCGAGGAGATTATACCCGGGCGGCGGGACATCGGCGACCGGCTCCGCCGGTCCTTGAGCCGAACCGCGTGCTGAGGCGGCTTGCCGGGTCAGCAAATGCTACTCCAAGAGGTCGTTCAGGCTGACAGCCGCGATGCTCGGCCGCACGTGGTCGGCGCCGGCAGCGGCAAGTGCCTGGTAAGAAAAACTCGTGGCAACCGCGACGCAGTGCATACGCGGTACCGGTGTACGTGCTCAGTTCGTCATTCCTGCGCGGCGAGCGGGGAAAGCAGCATCCACTGGCCCGTTGATGGGTCTCCAACCAAAGCAGGCCCTTGTCGAGGCGAGGGGCATCTTGCCCTCCCTCGCCGACTACCCGCGAGAATCCCGCGAAGGCCAATCGGACACGCCATCTTACTCTTGGCTGCGGCATTTGCCAGCCCATGAGCCCACTTTTCACCATAGACCCGTGGGAACGAATGGCGAAAGCCGGGGCCGCAAAGTATGCTGAGGGGAGAAGGCAAACCCGCGACGAGACCCGCGGCCCTGCTCGGCCCCCCGTACGGCGAGACGACGAAAAACGATCCTTGGGAAGTGCTGTACGTCGCCGCCGTTGATAGTACAACGGCCATGCCAATCTCCCATTCGTCGTTCCCCATCCGCACTTTTTGGAGGCAAAGACATGTCCTGCCAATCCATTCAGTCAACCCTGGCGGCCGTTGGTCTGCTGGCAACGGCGACTTGCTGTCTGGCCGCGGCCCGCGTGGTCGAGACCCCGCCGACCACGACGCGCAACGCCCACTACACCAGCAATCGCGCGCCGCTCGCACCGAGCCCGCTGGTGAAGTTGCCCATCGGCAGCATTGTCCCCCGAGGATGGCTGCGCCATCAACTGGAATTGGAGCGGGACGGCATGACGGGCCGACTGGCCGAGGTGTCGCCCTGGCTGGATTTCGCCAAGAGTTCGTGGGCCGATAAGCAGGGCCGCGGCAGGTTTGGTTGGGAAGAACTGCCCTATTGGCTCAAGGGATACGGGGACTTGGGCTACGTGCTCAAGGACGAAGCGGTGATCGCGCGGGCCCGCAAGTGGATCGAGACCGCCATGGACTCGCAACGCGAAGACGGCTGGTTCGGTCCCCGGGAACTGCTCACCAGCCTGGGCGGAAAGCCCGACCTGTGGCCGCACATGCTCATGCTCAACGTCCTGCAAAGCTATTACGAAGCCATCGGCGACCGGCGTGCCCTGGAGGTCATGACCCGCTACCTGAAGTGGGAGAACGCGCTACCCGAAAGTGCGTTTGGCGAAGGCTATTGGCCCAAGCTCCGTGCCGGCGACAACATCGAAAGCGCGCTCTGGCTCTACAACCGCAGCGGCGAGCCGTGGTTGCTGGAACTGGTCGGAAAGATTCACCGCGGCATGGCCCGCTGGGATAAGGACGTGGTCGACTGGCACAACGTGAACATTGCCCAGGGATTCCGCGCCGGCACGGTGTTCGGCATGTGGTCGCGCGCGGCCGAAGACCTTCATTCGGCCGAGCGCAACTATCAGAAGGTGATGGCGCGGTACGGCCAGCAACCGGGCGGCGGCTTCGTGGGCGACGAGAACTGTCGCCCAGGACACTTCGACCCCCGCGGCGGCATCGAAACCTGCGGGATCGTGGAGTTCATGCACAGTTTCGAGATGTTGACCCGCATCACCGGCCAGCCCATCTGGGCGGATCGTTGCGAAGAAATCGCGTTGAACAGCTTCCCCGCCGCGATGACGCCGGACCAGCGGGGTCTGCACTACATCACGGCGGTCAACCAGGTGCAACTGGACCGCAACAACAAGGCTCCGGGTACGCAGAATCGCGGCACCCTCTTCTCCTACAGTCCCTTCGATGTCTATCGTTGCTGCCAACACAACGTCGCGCACGGCTGGCCGTACTATGCCGAAGAACTGTGGTTGGCGACGCCGGACAACGGCCTGTGCGCCTCGCTCTATGCCCCCAGCGATGTCGCCGCCAAGGTGGCCGATGGTACGAAAGTAGGCATCCGCGAGGAGACGGCTTATCCGTTCCAGGACGCGGTCGAATTACACGTTTCGCTCCCGCGGGCGACGCAATTCCCGCTGTACGTGCGCGTGCCGCAGTGGTGTGGCGGAGCGATCGTGAGGATCAACGGCGACGTGGTCGACGTCCCGTCGAAGCCGCTGTCGCTGATCGTCCTGGACCGCCAGTGGGCAGACGGCGACACCGTCAGCCTTCGCTTGCCGATGGAGATTGCCGTCCACCGTTGGCCGAAAAACCAGGACGCGGCCTCCGTAAGTTATGGGCCGCTGGCCTTCTCGTTGGCGATCAAGGAACGCTGGGAAAAATATGGCAACCGCGAGGGAAAGTGGCCGCAGTGGGAAGTGTTCCCCACGTCGGCGTGGAATTATGGGCTGGTACTGGACCCACGGCATCCGGTCCGCTCGTTCCAGGTGGTGCGCAAGGACGGCCCGGTGCCACAGCAGCCGTTCACGGCGGACACTGTGCCGCTACGGATGAGAGCCAAAGCCAAGCGGATCTCCGGCTGGCAGATGGACCGCAACCAGATGATCGAAAAGCTCCAACGCAGCCCGGTCAAGTCTGCCGAAGCGGTGGAAGAGATCACCCTCATCCCCTTGGGGGCAGCACGCCTGCGGTTGGGCATGTTTCCCGTGATTGGCGACGGTCCTGAAGCCCAGGATTGGGTGGCGTCGAGCAAGCCGCAGGCCTCAGCTTACAAGGCCAGCGCGTCGCATTGCTTCGAGAGCGATACGGTTGAGGCTTTGTGCGATGGCCAGGAACCGGCCAGTTCCAACGACCACGACATTCCACGCTTCACCTGGTGGCCGCACCAGGGCGGCAAGGAATGGATACAGTACGACTTCGCCAAGCTGAAGAGGATCTCCCGGGCGAGTGTGTATTGGTTCGACGACACGCCCGGCGGCCGTTGCGGTCTGCCCCATTCCTGGCGTCTGCTCTACCAGGACGGCAAGCAGTGGAGGGAAGTATGCGGCGCCAAAGTGGATCCCATCACCACGGACACCTGGAACACCACGACGTTCGACACCGTGGAAACCCGGGCGTTGAGGCTCGAAGTGCAACTTAGGCCAACGCTATCCGGTGGCATTCTTAAGTGGCGGGTCGGGGATGGGGGCACGGCGGGCCCGCAGGCCCGGCCGTAACAGGAACGCGTTGATGGCGGCCGCTTCGTGGCCGAGGTCGAGAATGTTGAGCTGTAAAGCGAGAACGCCCCCGCTTCAGACTGTCTGGACCGGGGGCGTCTGTATGCGACAGCGGACGGCAGCCGCCAGAGCCAGGCGAACGCACGCCATCCAGGAGTGAACCCCATGGCAACAACCAAGGCCCGCCACCGCGACCAGAGGTCCGCTGCGATCGAAAGCAAAGCCAAACGCCTCGCCATGGGCCCGAGAATGGGCCTGCGACGCGAGGGAGCGTCGAGGACGACCGTTCCCGCCGTCCGCCGGCCCGAAGCCCCCAGACGCGAAGCCACGCGATTCTGGCAAGAGTGTCTACTACGGATGCCTACAGCACGCGCGCCACGGGCGAACATATCGGCTGGGGCGGCACGGTCGCCAACCACGCTTTACCCCTGGCCGCCGTCTCCAATTCGACGAAATGACGGCCTGCCGCGACTGCCTTACGCGGTGCTTAAGTACCGTTTGGGCTGGCACCGTTGGGCAATCTGACCGCTTTCAGCCACCCTCGTCGCGCCATCCCATACCGCGCACCGCCAAGCGGCGGCAGGTCCGGCGGCACCGTCGCCTGCCGGTGGCTGCGCCGCTGGTGCCGCTGACGGCCAATACTTGACACCTCACCTGGTCGCCGACTACAACGTCTCACGGCGGCAGGTGGCAGTCAGGTCATCCGGAGAACAAGAAACATGGGAATGTGCAGTCCCTTACGCAAGTATCTTCACTCGGAAACGGAGATTACAACGTGGATCAACCTCCGTGGCTGATTTACGGCGCCAACGGCTATACCGGCCGTTGCATCGCCCAGGAGGCGGTCGGCCGAGGGTGGAAGCCGATCCTGGCCGGTCGCAATACCCGAGAAATCACGGCGCTGGCCCAGCAGTTGGGATGCCCTTGCCGTGTGTTCGCGATGGACGACCCTCGCCATGCCGCGGCGCAGTTGCAGGGGGTGCGGGGCGTGCTACACTGTGCCGGTCCATTCTCGGCCACCGGCGCGCCGATGATGGACGCTTGCCTGGAATCGCGGGTGAACTATCTGGATATTACCGGCGAAATCGCGGTGATCGAGGCGGCTGCCGCCCGGCACCAGCGCGCGGTGCAAGCCGGCGTGACCCTGCTGCCCTCGGTCGGCTTCGACGTCGTGCCCAGCGACTGCCTGGCCGCGATGCTCGCCGAGCGGTTGCCCGGCGCGCGGCAACTCCAGTTGGCCTTCGCCATTGACGGCCGGATCGGGCCCGGCACGGCGCGAACGATGGTCGAAGGGCTTGCCGGTGGCGGCAGGGTGCGGATCGACGGCCGAATTGTCGAGGTGCCCATTGCGTGGAAAACCATGTCGGTTCCCTTCCGCAACGGCCCGCAGCCAGCCGTCACCATTCCCTGGGGCGACGTGGCCGCCGCCTGGCACACCACGGGCATCCCGAACATCGAGGTCTATGCGGCCATGCCTCAACAGCAGATCGACCTCATGCGACGCTTTCGCTGGCTGTTTTCGCTCTTGAAAGTGCCGGGAATCGGCCGCCTGCTCGGCTGCGCGGCGCGGAAGATGCTCCGCGAGCGGACGGTGCTGGGCAGTCAGGCCGATCGCGCGTCGGTCTGGGGCCGTGTGTCCGACGACCACGGTCACGCGGTGGAAGCGACGCTGGAAACCCCCGAAGCCTATCGGCTGACGGTGCTGACCGCGCTGGCTGCCGTGGAGGGGTTGCTTGGCCAGGGGGTACCGCCGGGCTTTGCGACTCCCGCCCGGGCGTTCGGGTCGCAGTTCATTCTGCGGATTGCCGACACGGACGTGCGGTGGGAGAAGAGCTGAGGGTGCGCCACCTGGGGGGCGACGATCCTTGTAATCGAAGAGCATGTATCAGCCCCGTTTCGTCCAGGCTGCTGACACCCGGCGATATCATCGCTTCTGAACCCATCTCTAGGGGCATTGCTTTGGTGAAGCGGGTAATAAAATGGGAGACGTACTTCTCCCGCCGCCTATTAGGAGTGACAGAAGATGAAATTGTTGACGTGCATTCTGGCTATGGGACTGGTGTCGATTGCATTTGTCGGACGTGACATTGGGGCGCCACCAGACGGTTCCACGCTGCCTTCTTTGCAGACGGTTCCCCTGCCGCCCGCGGCACAATCGACTGGAGCCGTCGGAGGCCCATTGGGCTCGACGGCTCATGTGGTCGTCCCCGAGCTGACCAAGCTGTTGACCGATCCCCGTTGGAAAATTCGGCTGTGGGCTGCCGATTCCCTGGGGAACGTCGGTCCAGAAGCGAAAGAGGCTGTGCCGGTCCTCAGCTATCTGACCAACGACGGCGAACCGGCGGTACGGCAATCCGCCGCCGCTGCCTTGGGGCGGATTGGCCCGGCCGCGGAGAAGGCCGCCCCGGCGCTGGTCGCCCTGCTGCGGGACCAGACCGGGGCCGTTCGCAATGCGGCCGTCGCAGCCCTGATCCAAATCGGTCCAGCCGCCAAAGCGGTTGTCGTGGAGGCAACCGCAGTGCTCGATGATCCGCGGTGGGATGTGCGGCGGCAGGCCGCCGATGTGCTGGGTGGAATCGGCACGCCGGCGCAAGACGCCATCCCGGCACTGACGAAGTTGTTGACCGACGGGGAACCGCTGGTCCGCATTGCGGCCGCCACCGCCCTGACGAGGGTGTTTCCCAAACCGGATGCGGCCGTGCCACTGGTCGTGCCACTGCTTCGCGACGCGCATCCGGGTGTTCGAGTCGCGGCCGCCGAATTATTGGGGGGAATCGGTCCCGCGGCGAAGCAATCCATCCCTGCCCTCACCGAGACGTTGGGCGACTGCGAATACGGGGTACGAATCGCCGCCGTACGGGCTTTAGGTCACATGGGTCCGGTGGCCAACGGGGCTTTTCCGACCATTGCCGCGCTGCTGCGCGACGACAGCGCCGACGTTCGTACAGAAGCGCTAGCGGCGATCGGGGGAATCAAGGGGAGGTGAGGGCCGCCAAGGCCGCGAACGCGCGTCGGTCCAACCGGCGTTTTCGCCGACCACGGCCGTGCGGATGACGTCGGCCGCCCTGATCGTCTAGCCGCGCGGATGCCACAGTCACTGGCGCCATTCCCCGAACCAAACACCGGGGGTAACTCATCGTGAATCCGTATTCAAGATCCGCGCGGCGGTTTCGTGGCCGTCGCCGAGCGCGCCGACGCATGGGCGGGCACGCTCCAGATATTGCGAAGGCGCGTCGGATTGCCATGGTCCTGGAGGCGGACCGGCCTTCGCCGGCGCGCCCCACGCCCCGCCATCGACGTGCCGCTGCTACGCCCCCGCATTCAACGGCACGGATGGATCGTCGGCTACGTGGACCCACGTGTGTACGTGCGGCACGCCGCGGAAATGCCAAACGAAAGCCGGTCCCTCCAGACGCCAGATGTCGTACTCGCCCGCGGTAAGTCGGCCTTCTTCATAGTACGCCAGGTGGCAATCGTCCAACCCTCCTTGTTTCTTCAGGCAGGCGGCAACTCGGTCGCGATCCGATTGGCGATACGGTTCGATGAGCTTGGCCAGCACCGTTTGAGCGTGGGCCTTTTGGTCAGCAGACAAGTCCTTGACGGCAATGCCGGGCAACGAGGACTTTTGGCCCTGAAAGACGATCGCGTTTTCCCGCGGCGGCGTCTTGATCACAGCTACGGCGCGCTGCTTGCCGTCAAGCATCTCGACGACGCTATTGGCCGCCACAGCTTGCGGCCAGAAGATATTATTGGGGTGGCCGGGCTTCTCATGGAAGCCGCTAGCGGCATGTCCATATACGATCGGACCGCCAAAGGCGACATGCTGGGCCGAGTTGCCGTCGCATCGCAAGGTGATGTGCCGGCCGGTCAGGATGAACTCGAACGTGTCGCTCCCCGGTGTGCCGAAGATCGCGATGCTCTGTCTGCCGAAACCGCCCTCATCATCCTTCAAGTGCTTGTCCATTCGCGAGACCCACTCGGGCTGGAGCAAACCGACGAAGATGTCGCGAATGAGCTTCTGCTGAGCGGCCGTAAAGAAGTCGCTCTCGATCACGGGCTTGGTAACATGCCAGTTGGCCGAGATGCGCGTCCGCAGCAAGCCCAGTTGTTCGGCGACGTGATTCCAACCGAAACAGACCTGCTTCTTCTGCTCGGCAGTCAGCGCGTCGTAAAGCCGCTTGACGAGCGATTCCGGAACCGGCTTGGTTGCCGCTGGCGCGGCCGCGGTGACGACTGGCGAAGGCATTGCGGCGGCCAGGGCGGTCGCCGCGCCGGCGGCTTTTAGGAAGCCGCGGCGCGAGATATTGGCCTTGGAAGAAGAATCGACGACGCGCAAGTGTGGGAACTGCGACATGACCAGGCTCACGGGTGTTGGGGGGGTAGGCTGTTCTTGCCGCGCTGCGCACGTGGCACGCTACGACAAGGCAACCAGCACTCTATCATACCTCCTCGCCACGTCGGCCGCCAAACCTCGGTCGGCGAGGTGTGCCAGACGTCAGCCGGCGTGGAATGCCTTGTGCCTCTGCAAACAAATAATGGGGCTTCCGGGTTTAGGGTGGAAGGAATTACGGGCTGAACTGGGGCTCCGCCCCAGACCCCAGGATTTGTTGAGGCATGGCTCGGATGTCCAAAGGGATTGAAATCAGAGGAATGAAACGGGAGTGCCCTGAGAGCATGGCGCTCCCAGGGCACTGGTGCCTTTGGCACATCCTTGGCTCGGATATGCCTTGTCGGGTTGCTTCCCAGCAGAGCCCAACTCCGTTTCTCCGAGCGATAGTCATTTTCGACATTTGGCAGGAGGACGTCAAGCGATTAGCATGGTGTTTTTTGGGATTGAAGGTGACACCATGCAAGACTCGCAATTGTATCAGCAGATTTTGGGAATCACGACTCCTTGGCGCGTAGAGCGTGTGGAATTGCAACTGAAGGAAGGGGAAGTCCACGTGTATTTGGGGCATGAATCGCAAGTATCCTGGACATGCCCGGAGTGCGGAGCCGACTGCCCTGTTCGGCGACAATTACTCTTTCCCTTGAACGACAATTAGAATTCCCTTCCAAGAACCAGAGGCGTGGGGCCCCCCTTTTGTGAAACGCAGCGCAGCGGAGTGGAACAAAAGGGGGGCCCCACGCCTCACGCCGCCGCTGCATGCCCCCTCCCGACCTCACGCCGCCTCGGGCGGCTTCGTCCGCTTGGCCTCCTCCAAGCGGTAACTGGCGATGTTCAACTCCAAGATCACGCTGTGATGTACCAGGCGGTCGATCGCCGCCGCCGTCGTCATCGGGTCCTTGAAGATCGTCTCCCACTTCGAGAACGGCAGATTGCTGGTCAGCATCACCGTGCCCCGCTCGTACCGCTCCGCCAACAACGTGAACAGCACCTCCATCTCCTCTCGGCTCTGCTGCACGTAGCCGATGTCGTCGATCAACAACACCTCGCACTGCGACATCCGCTTCAGTACCCGGCTGAGTTTCAAGTCCCGCTTGGCCACCAACAGTTCCTGCACCAGCAAGGCACAAGTCCAGGAGACCACCTTCCGTCCGCTGCGGACCAGTTCCTGGGCGATCGCCGACAAAAGATGCGTCTTCCCCGTGCCGGTCTTGCCGAACAACAAGAGGTTCTCACGACGGTCCACGAATGAGCCCTCCAGGAGCGTCCGCACTTGGCGAGAAACTTTCGCCGGGAGTCGCCCCATGTCGAAGCTCGCCAGGTCTTTCTCCAGCGGCAACCGTGAATCACGCAGCAGCCGCTCCGTCCGTTTCGCCCAACGGGCCTGGCATTCCCGTTCGGCCAGTTCCAGCAGGTACTGCTCGTAGCTGGCCGTCTCCTGCACCGCCCGCCGGGCCA
>CAYYBU010000027.1:0-11710 GCA_964469945.1 uncultured Planctomycetaceae bacterium | reverse complement strand
AGAGGCCGCGGGCCAGCATCGGGATCGCCGCTGGCCGGTCCCCGGCGCGTTGCGGGTCAACGTCCGCACGGCCCGCTGATCCGCCGTGTTTTAGCCGTGGCGGAGTCGCTTCATACGGGAAAACGCGGAGAAAACGGGGGTCCGGGGGAAAACTTTTCGGTTTTTCGCGAGTTTTTTCGCCGATTTCATGGCCCGCAAGCTTTTCCTAGCCGATTCAATTTACCACACATGCGTGGAACACACGCCCTGCGAAGAACCGGAAATTGCCCCCTACCCCTGAAGGAGACCAACCGCGATGGCCAAAGCTGCCGCCCCCAAGAAGCCCCTGACCAAGACCGAATTGCTCGCCAATATTGCCGCCGCCACCGAACTGACCAAGAAGCAAGTGGCTGCCGTGTTGGAGGCGTTGGCCACCGAGATCAAGCAGAGCCTCGGCAACCGCGGCGCCGGCGCGATCGCGATTCCCGGGCTGGTGAAAATCGAGAAGAAGCGCATTCCGGCCCGGGCGGCGAAGAAGGGCGTGCCGAATCCCTTCAAGCCGGGCGAACTGATGGATCGCGCCGCCAAGCCCGCCTACAACAAGGTCAAGGTCCGCGCCCTGAAGACGCTCAAGGAGATGGCGAAGTAGCCGCCTCGTTGC
This sequence comes from uncultured Planctomycetaceae bacterium, assembly GCA_964469945.1. Lineage (GTDB taxonomy): Bacteria > Planctomycetota > Planctomycetia > Pirellulales > Thermoguttaceae > CAYYBU01. The sequence goes on along the minus strand of CAYYBU010000027.1, from coordinate 11,070 downwards.
CGTTGGAAATACGCCTGGAAACGCCTCCGCTCCCGTACGTGGATCGGAGGCGTTTTCGCGTTGCGGTCCGCACATATCCAACAAGCCGGGACGGCACATGGCGCCCGGCGACGTTACCCATGCCGCTTCTTCTTTGTTTCCTTGGGAAGAAGCGGCGCGGTGATCTTTTCATAGAGGGCGAAGAGGAACTCCACCCGCTGCCGGTCGCTCGCGAAAAGTTGCGACCGATAACAGCGATCGACCGCGCGGTCGAGCACGCGGTGCGCCTTCGCCAGTTTCAGGGGCATGCCCAGTGGATCGTAGAGATCGGCGAGCGTCGCCCCCTTGGCCAGCCACTCTTCGCGTGCCTCCAGCACGCCCTGGGCAGCGGCCTCGACCGCGGCGGTTCGCTTTTTCGTCGGCGACTCCGGCCAGGGGTACGTGTTGTAGACCATACTGGCGGAATATTGGAAATCGGACTTCAATCGCCCACACACCTGGCGCGTCCATGCCATGTGCATCGCCGACGACAAAACGCCGAAAAGGTAGACGCTCGGCGACGGAACCAGATAGATCTTGTTGCTGGCAATGGTCGAGGGCGGCAAGAATCCCAAGGGGATATATCTGCGCCGGATCGACGAGACCTCGGGAACCGCGACGTAGCCCGTCTTGGGCTGCGAGACGTAGAAGAACCGCGTCGGCGACTCTGCCGCTTCCCGCGTCGGCTCCGCCGTGCTTTTCTCGCGAAACCTCTTGACTGCCTCGATTCGTTCCCACACTTTCGGCATGTGGCGCAATCTTGCCGGGTCCGCGTTTTCCAGCCAGAGGCACCATCGCATCTTCCCGTTGATGAATTCTTGCGATCCCGTGAATTGCCTCAGGAGCGGCTCTGCCCCCGGCTCCTCCCGCAAGAGATCCAGGCGTTCTTCGTCGGACAGAACGAGGTTCCCCCCGTCCGACGGTTTGTTTCCGCAGCGCATCTCGGGGACGTTTGCCAGCGGCTTCTGGCGTTTCGTGACCAGCACGCTCGCGCCCGGAGTCAAGTACGGGCTGATAAGCGGCGTTAACAGTTCTGTCGCGTTCTTCGCGTCGCCGCCGTAATCGTAGAGGCGTTTCGGGCCGTTCTCGAAGGCCGCAAATCCAATGATGACCACATGGACGTGGGCCTTGCCGCGGGCTTCGCTTTCCCAGGTGAATGTGCGGTGGGCAAAATGGATCGTCAATCCGTAGCGGTCGAGGATTTCTCCCCAAACGAGCGGCGCCTGTTCGCCTTGAGTGATGGAATTGGTCGCCACGAAAGCGACCTTGATTCGCGTCTCCTGAATGTACTCCGCGGCACGCTTGAACCAGCCGACCACGTAGTCCACGTCGCCGACATTTTGAAAGTTGGGCAAAACTTCCGCAAGGTCGTCCTTCTGCGCGCGCGTTCGGTAGTGCTTTCCCACGAACGGCGGGTTTCCAAGCACGTAACTGCATTTCTCCGCCGGCAGAATCTCCTTCCAATCCAATTGCAGCGCATTCCCGCAAACGATCGTGGGCGACTTCGTCAGCGGCAAGCGGACGAAATACTGGCCAAACTCCTCCGACAGGCGGATGTTCATCTGGTGGTCCATCAGCCACATGGCCACTTCGGCGATCCGCGCCGGCCACTCGTCGATTTCAATGCCGTAGAACGCATCCACGTCGACGAGCGACAAGCTCTGGATATTCAAGTGCTGCTGGCCCTTTTCCAGGAGCTTGAGCACCTCGATTTCCAGCAGCCGCAGTTCGCGATAGGTGACCACGAGAAAGTTGCCGCAGCCGCACGCCGGATCGAGAAAGCGGAGGCCGGCAATCTTTCGATGGAACTGCTTGAGTTGGTTCTTGTTGCTTTTGATCCGCTCGAATTCCGCCCGCAGGTCGTCCAGGAATAGCCCCCGCACCACTTTGAGAATGTCGCGATCACTGGTGTAGTGGCTACCCAGTTGTCGCCGCTCCTTCGGCTGCATCGTACCCTGAAAGATTGAGCCGAAGATCTCGAAGGACTCGTTCCACAAACTCTCCTTCTCGACGCTCTCGTTCCTGGCGCCGGTCCATTCCGCGGCAAGGCGGATAGCGTTTTGGCGTATCTCGTTCGCTGAGATGGGCATCGATTTCCCCCCGGGGCTCGATGTCGCCGAGCCGTGAACGAATATTCACCCGATTCTGGGCGAAACATCGGACCGCTGCAGTGTGGAGTTAGTGTACAGAATCCGGGCCTTCGTCGCAAGAATAGCAAGGCACTGGCATAGCCAGTGGCACCCTGCGGCACTGCTGGACAAGCCAGCAGTGCCGCCCGCGCGTGTTCCAAGGTCAACCGCCCTCACCCCCTGCCCCTCTCCCGCATGGCGGGCGAGGGGAGTAAGAGCTGCATGGCCTCGTTCACCATCGTCACGGCCCGCTGCCGCGCGGCGTCGTCCCATGAAAAACGATGCTCCACGCCCGGACGGAGGAAATAGAGCGTCAACTCCTCGGGCGGATGACCAAGGATCCGCTCGGCGGCCAGGGCGTAGACCAGCATCTGCATCTCGTAACCCGCAGCCACGGCGGCAACCTGCGCGGGCTCGGCACGGTTGCTCTTGTAGTCGAGCAGGTGCCAGCCGCCCGCTATGTCCCGATACAGACAATCGATGAACCCTTGCAGACAAGGTCCGTCGGCCGTGTGGCTCCCCGGCGGCCAGGCCAGGAGAAATTCCAACTCGCGGTGCATTTCGGCCGCCACCGCCATGGCCGCGCCGCGCGGGGAAGTCAGCAAGCGTTCGATCAAGCGGATCGGTTCCTCGAGCCCCGCACTGACGTCGGGCAAATGTCGCACGGCATGTCGATGGACCAACATCGCCACGTCCTCGGGCCGCGCCAGGTCGATGTCGGCCAGCACGGCGTGAACCAGCGTGCCCAACCCCAACGGATCCAACGCGGCCGGCTCCGTCGCCGCGTCGTCCCCGACCGCGACAACCTGCGTCGCCACCGGCCGCGCGTGCAACGTGCCGCGCAGACGCGAGAAAGAATAAAGCTGCCGGCCGGTGGCGTGCGGCGGCACCGCGGCCAAATAGACAGGCTTGCGACCTTGGCCCGCGGCAGCCATTTCCCGGGCCGTGGCCACGAGCTGCTCCAGGTCCGGCCGCGGCGCGGTCCGCACGCTCTTTGCCAGCAGCGGCGGCTCGCTGCTGGTCACTTTCACAAGCGGACCACCTCGGCCTTCAGGAAGGGGACAGTCACAGTTTCGGCGGACGAAACTTGGGACAGTCCCCCCACCCCCGCGTGGCAGGCCGCTCTGCGGATCGAAATGGCGGCCGAGCAATTCGCTCCAAGGGCTCTTGGCCGCTCCCAGTGCGGGCAGGCCGGAGGAGAGGATCAGGTAATCGGCGGCCCGCGTGGTCGCCACATAGAGTAGCCGCACCAGTTCGGCCGCCTCCTCGTCGTTCTCGCTGAGCCAAAAAAGGTCGTAGCCGCTGGCGGCCGCGGTGCTGGAGTCCTTGATCATCGGCCCGAGTTGCGGCGTGAAGGCGACCCGGCCGCTCGGCCCACGCCGCGGCCGATCCAGATCGGGAATCACCACCACGGGAAACTCCAACCCCTTGGATTGGTGAATGGTCATCAGCCGCACCACGTCGACCGCTTCGGCATGGGTGGCCGCCAGCGGCTCGTCGGGCTGGCGGGCCACGAACTGCGAAAGCTGCGTGATGAAATCGGCCAGCGTGAAAATCCCCGACTGGTCGAAGCTGCGGGCGTCGTCGATGAGCTTCCGCAGGTTGGCCAGTTTCCGCTGCCCGAGGAACTCGGCCAGCAGCGCGGCGTCGTAACCGGTGCGGGCGAGAGCCTCCTGGAGCAATTGCGCAATCGGCACGCGGTCCTTGATGGCCCGCAGCTCGGCCAGCGTGGCGGCGGCATGTTGCACGCGGCCGGCTTGCTCGGCGTTTAGCTCGGCCGGCAACCGCCCGGCAAACAGGCCGCCCGGCACGCCCTCGGGATGCTTGCCCAGCCAGAACAGCGTTTCGTCCAGCAGGCCGAACAGCGGGCTCCGCAACGCGCCGATCAGGCTCACCGCGTCGCTCGCGTTGGCCAGCGCGCGGAGCAGGTTGACGACGTCGTAAATCTCCTGCTGGGCGTAGAACGCATGGCCGCCGACCAGGTAATAATCGATGCCGTGGCGGCGCAAGGCCTCTTCGTAATACTCGACGTTCGTCAAGGCGCGGAACAGCAGGGCCACGTCGCCGGGGCGAACCGCGCGGGCTGCGGGCCGTCCGGCCCGGGCCGCCGCTTCATCCCAAATGATCTGCTCCCCCGCGTCGAGCATGGCGCGCAGCCGCCGCGCAATCCAATCGGCTTCGAGCCGCCGCAGCCGCTCGGTGGGCGAAACGGCGTGGACACTGTCCCGATTTTCGTCCGTCGTCTCCGCAGGAGACGCAAGGGGGACAGGTCCATGTTCTCGGACAACGTCATCCGCGGGAACGTCGCCAGTTGACCGAGAAATGGACCAGTCCCCCGGCGGCTCGGGCTCGGTCGCCCACAGAAACTCCACGGCCGGCGTGGGCGCGACTTGCGTGCGGAACGGTACCAGCGGCTCGTATTCCGGTCCCAGCTCGTCGCTAAACAACGTGTTGATGAACTCCAGCACGGCCGGCTGACTGCGGAAGTTTTGCGACAGCGGTAGCCGCCCGGCGGCAGGCAGTTCCTGACGAAGCTGCTGGAAGACGTGCGGATCGGCGCCGCGAAAGCGATAGATCGACTGTTTGAAATCGCCGACGAAGAACAGCTTTCCATTTGCAAACTGGCCGTCGCAGATCGCTTTGACCAGGTTCACCTGCAAAGGATCGGTGTCCTGGAATTCATCGACCAGCAGCAGCTTGATCTGCCCGGCCAGCCGCTTGCGCAGCGCGGCCGCCGTGTCGCGCGAAGCCACCGGGATTGTAGTAGGCACATTGTTTTGGTCCGCCGCGGCCAACAGGTCGCGGGCGCGGATCAGCAGATCGTTGAAGTCCAGCACGGCCAGCTCTGTTTTTTCCGCTTCGTAGGCGGCGGCGACTTCATCGGCCACGGTCAGCAGTCGCAAGCCCGCTTCGGCGGCGGGGCGGGCCGCCTCGGGATCGAAGGCCAGGCGTTGCTGCGTGTCGTCGATCAGGCCGCGGAGCGTGCTGGCGGCGTCGCGGAAGGTCTCGTAAAGTTCCTCGCTGGCCCAGGCTTTTTTCCCGCCGCCGCCCTGTACCTTGGCGTTTTCGCGCAGCACGGCCAAAATCGCCTGGAGATCCTGCGCGGAGCAGCTCTCTCTTGCTGCAGCGGCTTTGCCAAGTTGCTCGAGGCCATCGACAATGGCTTCGCATCGCTGGCGCATCGCCGCATGGGAAGGCGGCTGATTGCGAATGACTTCCAGCAGCACATTGGCGGCCGGGGCCCGGACGATCTTCGCCGCCGCGCGCGGCAGCGTATCCTGCCGCCAATACGCCTGCCAGCGGGCTAGCAGACCGTCGGCCGTTTCGCCCCGCCACTGCGGCCAGTCGATCTCCTGCCGCACCGCCAACAGTTGGCGGACCATGTCGCGAAGACCGCCCAGTCCGAACTGCACGATCAGGTCGAGCACGGCCTCTTCGCGACGGTCCAGGCGGCTGCGCAGTTGCCGGTCGATGAGTTCGTAGAGCAGCGTGTCGGCCTGGGCCTGGTCGAGCACGCGGAAGCGCGGATCCAGGCCGGCCTCGACGGCGTGCGCCCGCAGCAGTGCGCCGCAGAAGGAATGGATGGTGCTGATCCGTGCCGCGTCGAGCTCGCGGAGCAAGCGGAGCCAATGGTCCACTTCCGCTTCGGGGGCCTGCAAGAGCCGCGCCGCGCAGGCGGAGCGGATACGGTCTCGCATTTCCCGCGCCGCCCGTTCCGTAAACGTGATGGCCGTCAATTGGTCCAGGCGGAGGCCGCCGCCGGCTGCTGCAGGCGCAGGCTCCAGGCAACGCAGGAATCGCTCGGTGAGCACGAAGGTCTTGCCGCAGCCGGCCCCGGCGGAAAGCGCCACGGAAACGCCGCGCGCCCCGAGCGCCCGCTGTTGCTGCTCGGTCAGTCCTTGTTGACGGGCGGTAGCCATACTTTCTCCAAGGAACGGATCTGGTTGATGCGGCAGACGGTGGCATACTCGCAATAGCCGGTGCAGTGGGGATCGTTGCTCCACACGGGAAACTGCCCGCCGCGCATGCCGCGGACCAGTCCGGCAACCGTCTTGGCCAGCAGCGCCCGCATCGCTTCCCAGGCGGCATCGGGTTCCAGGCCGCCAGCCGCCTCATGGTACATTTTCAGCGCCTGCTTGGGCTTGAAACCGTTGTCGCTAAGGTACCAGTAGCCGGCCTGCCACGGGACACAATCGCGATCGGCGAGAACGACTTCCGCCACCGCCAGGGCATAGAGCGGCAATTGCAGGGCCACTCCCCGCGCGACCGCCTCGACGCTGAAGCGGACCGCGCCGCCCGTCTTGTAGTCCAACACGTTGAACACCACTTCACCCGCCACGCGGCCGGTGTCGATGCGATCGATGCGCCCGGCGATGAGAATCGTCTGCTCCCCGCAGCACAGTTGCAACGGCTCGATGGTCGAGGGCCGCCCGTTGCCGCGCAGCGACTGGCCGAAGGAGACCTCGAAGAACTCCGGCCGCAAGGGCGCTTGGAACGTCTGCCACTCGGCGTCATAGCGCTGGTGCTGACCGCGATAGTCGGCCATCCATCGCAACAGCAGCCGGCGATCGACCTCGCCCAGTCCGTCGGAAGCCGTGGGGTCCAACACTTCGGCCATCGCCTGGTCGAGCAGTTGCTGGTATTCCTCCGCGCTCAGCGTGGCCGGCGACGTGGGTTCGCCGCAGGCCTGGTTGACATGGCGGTGGAAGGCCGCCATCAAGGCGTGGGCCAACCGCCCGCGTTCCAGGTAATCGACCTCCAACTCCAACTCTTCCAGCGGTTGCGCCTTGAGCACCTTGGCGAGGAAATAACGATACGGACAAGCGGCGTATTGTTCCAGTTCGGTGGCGCTGAAGATCCGCTCGGCCGAGAAGTCGGCCGCCAACCGCCGCTCCGCCACGGGGCTCGTCAACAGGCCCTCGGCGACGCTGAAACTCGTGCGGTCCTGACGCTGGGCACTCAGCAGCAATCCGGCCACGACGCCGTCGGCCACGCCATGACCGCCGCCGCGCTCGTCTTGCAGCAGGCCAGCCAGCAGGGCCAGGTCCCCATCCAACGCCGTGGCAACCGCCTTGACACGGAACTCGGCGGCCGAAAGCGGCTCGTCGTCGGCCGGCACGGGACTCAGGTCGCTGGACTCGGTCCGTGCGATCCGCCCCGGCCCGCAGGCTTGTTCCACTTCTTTCAAATAAGGGCTCGGCGACAAGGGCTGCGCCGCGTCGTCCAAGGCCGGATAGCTCAGGTACAACCGCCGCGTGGCCCGGGTGACCGCCTCGTAGAAGAGCAGCATCTCGGCGGCGTTGCGTTCCAACCGCGGCACCAGCGGCAGGCCGTGCTCGATCAGCCGCTGATAGTCGGCCTCGCTGTACAGGCGGTCCTCGCGCTCCGGCGAGGGAAACGACTTTTCGCACAGTCCGGCGAGGAACAGGTAAGGCACTTTCAAGCCGCGGACGCTGGCGGCGGAAAGAATCCGCACCCGGCCGGCGTCGTTGCCCGGCGACTTCATCCGTTGACTACCCGCCAGGTCCATCAGCGCCGCCAGCGCGGCCCGGCGATCCAGCTCGGGCGACTCGCGGCCGAGCGCGCGGGCCAACTGGTCGCTCTCGCGCAGGGCCTCTTGCAGGCAATTCCAAGCGGCCGCATCCGCGATCTCAAACGCCGCGGGATCATCGCTCTGGACAGTTCGCAACAGGCCGGTCTGCTCGGCCAATCGCTGCCAGGCCTGGCCCCAGGCGGCCAGCGTGGCTCGCTCGGGCAACTCGTCCAGAGCGGCCGCCAAACGCCCGAGCAAGGCCGCGGCCACCGCCGCATCACGTGTGCCACTGCCTGGTGTGCCACTGGCTCCGCCAGTGCGCGCCCGCGCGGACTGCTGCTCAGGTGCATCCGCCACCGGCACTTCGCTCTCCCGCCGGGCCAAGACTTCCAGCCGTTGCAACAAGGGCTGCCGCCCCTCGCGGACCTGCAAGTGGCGGATCATGCGATCGCTGGCCGCCAGGGCCTTGCCTTCGAGCCACTCTGGCCAGGCGGGGCGAAAATAGCTGCTGCCCAACACAACCGGCAACACGTTCAGCGGCCAATCGTCGACGACCAGCCGCAACAGCGTCGTCAAGGCCAACACCACCGGCGCGCGGGCCAACAAGGGCCCCGACTCGAAGGCCACGGGAATGCCCCGCGCGGCGAAGACTTCGCCCACCAGTCCGCCGCGGTCTTGCGGTTGACGAAAGACGACGGCGATCTCGTCGGCGCCGACGGGGCGACCGCCGCCCACGGGGCGGGCGGGGACTGGTCCATTTTTCGGCGAATCGGCGTGATTTACAGGTTCGACGCGGTCCGAAAACATGGACCTGTCCCCCTCTTCCCCGCCCAACGGATCGCCGTCGACCAACAGCCGTTTGATCCGCGCGGCGATGAGCTCGATTTCGCCCAACTGGCTGGCGGCCGCCAACACTTCCAGGCCGCTAGTGTCGGCCGCCGCTTGCGCATGCCGCGGATTTCCGAACAGCGCCGCCTCCAGGTGTGTCATGGCCGGCCAAGGCGAAGGTTCCGGCCGCGGCAAGTCCTGCCGCTTCAGGTCCGGATGGCGCCGGGCAAGCTCGGTCAAGGTCTTCCGCGGCTTGTGAAACAGATCGCCGCGCGCGGGCGTCGCCTCCCACGGCAGCGAAATCCACATTTCTTCCACCCGCTGGGCAAGAATACCCAGGATCTCATACTGCGTGCGGGTGAAGTCGGTGAACCCGTCGACCATCACCACGCGGAGCTTCGCCCACGGAATCTGGCTGACCGGCAGGGAATCGTTTGCCGACCAAGTCTTCTTCAGCCAATCGCGCGCCGACCAGAAACGTCCCTCGGCGTCGTACAAGTGATGTTCCAGTAAGCCTTGCTGATAGCCCTGGTAGATGTCCAGCAACTCGCGATCCTTCTCGGAGAGGCCGCGGGCCGCACAGGCCGCTTGGAACTGCTCGGGCCAGATTTCCAGCCGCTTTAATTCACCGATCAGATCGCACACCAGGTCGACCAATCCGCCGGTGGCGGCAATGGGGGCGAAATACGTCAGCCGGCCCTCGGCACGCCCGTCTTCGATCAATTGCCGCACGAGGTGGCGTTTCATGAGCCGGCTCAAGGGGCGGATCGGCTCCGGCACGAGGTGCAAGATCGTCTCGGCAAACTGGTCGAAGGTCATCACGCCGGGGCTGAAACAGCCCTCCAGGCCGGCGTCGAGCAGCCGCTTGCGGACCGCGGCGGCCGTCCGCCATGTGGGAGCGATCCACAGCGCGGCGCCGGGACAATTCTCCGCCAGCAAGGCGCGGTATCGCGCCAGCAACCGCGTGGTTTTGCCGCTGTTGGGAAGTCCGGTGATGACAGTCAGTGAGGACAACGGAGTGCCGGGGGTCGAGGGAGCGTTGGATGTCGGCGTCGAAGCAGCTTCGCTATCGCGATTCTCCCATCGGCGCAATCTTGGCAGGGGACGTCTCTTTCTCCCGTTGCTGGAGGATGTTCCCGTAGCCGGTAATCACGAACGAAAGGACGAGGAAGGCCAAGCCGACGGCAAGCAATCTTCGCGTACGGCGACCGGTCCCCTTCCATTCGTGGAGCAGGATGCCCCAGGCGGCGCCGAAGAGGACGGTGCTCGACATCAACATGCTCGCGTTGGAATACTTCAACAGTCCGGCGTGCGTGTCGCCAATCGTCAAGGCGATGAATTGAAAGTACCAGAGGATCCCGGCGGCGGCCGACAAGAGGTAGTTGCGCAGCAGCGGGGCTTTCCGGTCGGCATAATCGTGCAGCGAACGATTCTTGAGATTCAAGATCAGGCAAGCGACACAATTGACGGTGAACCCGCCGGCGAGGATGACGACCATTTTTGGCAAGCCGAGCCACGGCGAGGCGGCGGCGACGGCATGAGACTGGACGGCGATTCCCTCCATGACGTCGCCGGCGCGGATGCCCAGGAACATGCCCGCGCTGGTGACCCCGCAAAAGATCGCCACCAGGAGCCCTTTGAGGAAGTTGAACTCGGCCACGGCGGCTTTCTTCTGTTCTTCGGAGAGTTCGCGCTCCTTGGCCATGCCGGCCATGCCGGTGGCGAAGATGCCGCCAATGGCCACGGCCACGCCGCAAAGCATGGCGATGCCCGAGGCTGCGGACAACAGCGAGCCGAACTGCCCGCTGTAGATCGGCGGCACCAGCGTGCCGACCGCGGCAATGATTCCGCACGCCAGCGCCGTCCCCAAGCCGACGCCGAGATAGCGAATGGCAATGCCGAAAGTCAGGCCGCCGATGCCCCACATGACGCCAAACAGGTAGCACCCCAAGAGCACGCTAGCGGGTGTTGCCAGCAGGATGGAAAGCAGCGCGGGCGTGGTGCAGGCGGCGATCGTCCAGGGGAAGACGATCATGGCGACCAGGGCATAGATTATCCAGTAGCTTTCCCAGGCCCAATGTCGCACGCCCCGCAAGGGCAAGTAAAACGCCGATCCGACCATTCCTCCCAGGATATACAGCGGCACGCCGAGGAGCACGGCAAAGTCCATGAACCGATTCCTTCATCAGGCTTTTGGCAACAGGGCCAACAAGGACGGGCTCGGTCGGGCGATGACGTGGGCGGCAATCAGCTTGCCCAGCCCATCGACCTTGGCCTTGCCGGCCTCCACGGCGGCGGTAACGGCGGCGACATCTCCCTTGATGAGCACCGTGATGTAGCCGCCGCCCAGCTTTTCACGGCCGATCACTTCGACATTGGCGGCCTTGCACGCGGTGTCGATGGCCTCGAACACGGCGGTCAGACCTTGGGTTTCAATCATACCGATGGCAAACGGCGCTGGTTCGTTCATGTTGGACTTCTCTGCCCTTGGCTGGGGAAAATGGACTAGGTTCGTTTCCATGAGGGGTGTGAATTCCGCGGGGGCATCCCAAGCGGGGCGGG
>CAYYBU010000026.1:0-11772 GCA_964469945.1 uncultured Planctomycetaceae bacterium | reverse complement strand
GCCGCCGAGGAATTTCCCGATTTGCCGGCGCTCGATAAACAACCCAATCCATGACCCGTTTGTATCCGGCACACACCGTGTGCCATCGTTGCTGAGCGGCACACGGCGTGTGCCCGCTACAAGGCGCCCCTCATGCATGCACTGGTCACCGGCGCCGGGGGCTTCCTCGGCCTCTATCTGGTCGAGCAATTAATCGCCGCCGGCCATCAGGTTCGCGCCTTGTGTCGCGATCGCTACCAGCCGCTGGACGCCTTGGGCGTAGAGACCGTGCAGGTCGATCTGCGCGATCGCGCGGCGGTCGCCAGCGCGTGCCGCGGCATCGACGTCGTCTTTCACGCCGCCGCCGTCACCGGCATGGACCAGCCGTGGCGATACTTCCACGACATCAACACGCGGGGCACCCAACACGTCGTCGAAGGATGCCAGACGCACGGCGTCGGCCGCTTGATCTATACCAGCAGCCCCAGCGTGACCTTCGATGGCCGCGATCAGCGGGGCGTCGACGAGTCGGCGCCCTATGCAACGCGTTGGCGGTCGCATTACGCCCATAGCAAGGCGCTGGCCGAGCAACAGGTGCTGGCCGCCAACCGCGGCGAGGGTCTGCTCACCTGCGCGCTGCGGCCGCACTTGATCTGGGGGCCGCGCGATCGGCACCTGGTGCCGCGCTTGTTGGCCCGCGCCGCCGCCGGCCGGCTGCGCCGCATCGGCGACGGCGACAATCTGATCGACATGGTCTACGTGGAGAACGCCGCCGAGGCCCATCTGCTGGCGGCCCAAGCGCTCGTGGCGGGCTCGTGCGTGGCCGGCCGGGCCTATTTCATCAGCCAGGGGGAGCCGGTCAATTGCTGGCAGTGGATCGATGCCATCTTGGCCTTGGCCGGGCTGCCGCCGGTCCGCAAGTCGATGTCGTTGCGGACGGCCTGGGGGCTGGGCGCCACGCTGGAGTGTCTCTACGGCCTGTTTCGGCTGGCCGGGGAGCCGCCGATGACGCGGTTCCTGGCCGCCCAACTGGCCCGCTGCCACTACTTCAACATCGCCCGCGCCCGCCAAGACTTCGGCTATCGCCCTCGTATCTCGACGGCGGAGGGGATGCGGCGGCTGGCCGACAGTTGGCAGGCCAAAGATTGCTTCCATCCGGCTGCCCGCTAGAATAATCTCGGGTGCCGGTGCGCGGCGCCCGCGGGTAGGGCCGGAGTCTCCACCATGAGCGATCCGGTTGAACTGGAACGGCAGAATCGACAGTTGCGCGAAGCGCAGCAGGCGTTGCGGTCGCGGTACGAAGCCTTCCTGGCCGCCGTGCCGGACATCATGCTCGAGTTGGACGCCCACCGTGTCTATCGCTGGGCGAACCGCCAGGCCTTCGATTTCTTCGGCGAGGATCTGCTGGGCAAAGCGGCGGCCTATTACGCCGCCGAGGAACCGCAGAGCGACGAAGCGTTCCCCTTGCCCAAGAAAGGCAGGGAGCCCTTCAATCCGACGGCGACCTGGCAGCGGCGCAAGGACGGCGAAGTCCGCCTGCTGGCTTGGCGTTATGGGCCGCTGGGCAATGATCCCGACAACGGCGGAACGCTGGCCACGGCCCGGGACATCACGGACTTCCTGCGCACGGTGGAGGCGTTGCAGGAGAGCGAAGAGCGCTACCGCGACCTGGTCGAGTTGTCGCCGACGGCGATCTACGTCGATCGCCACAATCGCATCGTGTTCGTCAATCCGGCGGCGGTGCAATTGTTCGGCGGCGCCAGCGCGGAACAGATCCTGGGAAAAACGCCCTTCGATCTGTTTCACCCCGACAACCACGCGCGGATCCTCAACCGCGTCAACGACCTGCTCGAAGGCCATCGCGTCAGCGTGCTCGAGGAAAAGATGGTGCGATTGGATGGGACGATGGTCGACGTCGAGTGGGCGGCGGCGCCGTTCACCTACCAGGGCGGCCGCGCCATTCTCGTGCTGCTGCGCGACATCACCGAACGCAAGCTGGCGGAGCAGAAACTGCGCACGGCCCGCGACGAGTTGGAACTGCGCGTCGCGGAGCGCACCGCCGAGTTGGCCCGCGCCAATGTCGAGTTGGCGCAGGCTAAGGAAGCAGCCGAGGCGGCCAACCGGGCCAAGAGCGCCTTCCTGGCCAACATGAGCCACGAGATTCGCACCCCGCTGAACGCCATCATCGGCATGACCGAACTGGTCCTGGACACGCCGCTTTCTCCTCAGCAACAGGGATTCCTCAATTCGGTCAAGGACTCCGGCGAGGCCCTGTTGTCGCTGGTCAACGACATCCTGGACCTCTCCAAGATCGAGGCCGACAAGCTGGTACTGGAGTATGCGGCCTTCGACGTTCGCGAGGTGCTGGGCGACACGATCAAGTCGTTTGCCGTCCGCGCCCACAAGCAGGGCGTGGAACTGGCCTGCCGCATCGGTCCGGAGGTGCCGTACCGCGTGGTGGGCGACGACCACCGCCTCCGCCAGGTCATCGTCAACCTGATCGGCAACGCGCTGAAGTTCACCGCGCAGGGGGAAGTGGTCTTGCAAGTGGACCGCCAGACGCCGATCGAAGGCAAGGAAGAATTGCTCTTTTCCGTCGCCGACACGGGGATCGGCATCCCGGCGGAGCGGCAGGCGGCCGTGTTCGAGAAATTCGAGCAAGGCGACAGTTCCACGACGCGCCGCTTCGGCGGCACCGGCCTGGGACTGGCCATTGCCGCGGGGCTGGTCGCGCAGATGCACGGCCGGATTTGGGTGGAGAGCGAAGTGGGCCGCGGCAGCACCTTCCACTTCACCGCCCGCTTCGGCCCGGCCGATGATCCGGCGGCCGCGGCGCCGGCCGCGGAGCTCAGCTATGTCTATGGCCTGAAGGTCCTGGTGGTCGATGACAATGCCACCAACCGGCGGATACTCGAAGAGGTGCTGCGCAACTGGACCATGGCGCCCGCCAGCGCCGGCGGCGCCCGCGAGGCGCTGGAGTTGATGCAACAGGCGCACGACGGCGGCGTCCCCTATCGGCTGGTCTTGACCGACGCCCACATGCCGGACGTGGACGGTTTCATCCTGGCGGACCGGATCCGCGAGGATCCGGCGCTGGGCAGCACGGTGGTGATGATGCTCACCTCGGGCGACCGGTTGGAGGATCACCCGCGCTGCCAGCAAGCGGGGATCGCCGCCTACCTGCTCAAACCGGTGAAGCAATCGGAATTGTTCGACGCCATCATGCTGGCCCTGGGGGTCAAGACCGTGCGGCCGCATTTGGACGCGGCGGCCGCCCGGCAGACGCGGCGCGGGCGGCCCTTGCACGTCCTGCTGGCCGAGGACAGCCTGGTCAATCAGCAGTTGGCGGTGCCGTTGTTGGAAAGACACGGCCATCGCGTGACCGTGGCCGGCAACGGCCGCGAGGCCATGGCGGCCCTCCAGACGCAACCGCAGATCGACCTGGTGCTCATGGACATCCAAATGCCCGAACTCGACGGTCTGGAGGCGACCGCCGCCATACGCGCCCAGGAGCAAGCGACGCATCGCCACTTGCCGATCATCGCCATGACGGCGCACGCCCTGAGCGGCGACCGCCAGCGATGCCTGGAGGCGGGCATGGACGGTTATGTGAGCAAACCGATTCACCCCGAGGAACTGTTCGCGGCCATGGAAAGAGCGATCGGCGCGGCGACGGATTCGCCGGCGCCGCCGACCGAGGCCCCGCCTGAGAGCGGCGTGGTGAACTGGTCCGAGGCCCTCGAGGCGGTGCAAGGCAACCAGCGGCTGCTGAAGCCCGTCATGGAAGCCGCCTTGGAAGAGACGCCGCGCTTGCTGGCCTCGATTCAGCAGGCCATCACCTGCAACGATGCGACCAAGTTGCGGCTCTGGGCCCATACGCTCAAGGGATCGTTGCGTTACTTCGGCAAGACGCCGGCCTTCGACGAGGCCTACCGCCTGGAGAAGATGGGACAATCGGGCGACCTCCGCGAAGCGGCCGCAGCCTTTCAGACCCTGGACGTGGAGACCGGCCGCGTGGTGCGGTGCCTGACCGACTATTTGCACCGCCAAGGACCCGCAAAAGAACAAGAGGGAAACGGCCATGCCGACGCTACTGGTAGTGGATGATGCGGCAGTCGACCGCCGCTTTGTCGGCGAACTGCTGGCCGATGAGGGCGGCATCCAGGTGCAATATGCGGTCCACGGCGCCGATGCGCTGTTGCACATGGCCCGGGCGTTGCCCGACCTGGTCGTCACCGACCTGTTGATGCCGGAGATGGATGGCCTGGAACTGGTCGGCCTCATCCGCGAGAAATATCCGGCGGTGCCGGTGATCCTGATGACCTCTCAAGGCAACGAAGAGACGGCCGCCCAGGCCCTGCACGACGGCGCCGCCAGTTACGTCCCCAAGCGGCTGCTGTCGCAGTACTTGCTGAACACGATTCACAAGGTGCTCGGCGTCGCCATCCGCGATCGCAGCCAGGCCCGGCTGATGACCAGCCTGCAGCGCAGCGACAGCCTGTTCTACCTGGAGAACGACCCGGCGCTGTTCGGGCCGCTGGTGACTTACTTGCAAGAAGGCATGTCGCAGATGGGTGTCTGCGGCGATGCCGACCGCATTCGCGTCGGCGTCGCCCTGGAAGAAGCCTTGGCCAATGCCCTCTATCACGGCAACCTCGAAATCGGCGTCGAGCTGCGCGAGAGCGACAGCCAGGCCTATGGGCAACTCATCCAGTGGCGGCGGCGACAGTCGCCTTACCGGGAGCGGCGCATCGAAGTGGAAGCGCAGCTCGGCCGCGACGAGGCCATCGTGGTGATCCGCGACGGCGGGCCGGGGTTCGACTTGGCCGCCGTGCCCGATCCGACCCTGGCCAACAACCTGGAACGGAGCAGCGGCCGGGGGATTTTCCTCATGCGCGCCTTCATGGACGAGGTCGCCTACCACGGGACGGGCAACGCCGTGACGCTCACCAAGCGTCGCCCGGGCTGCGCGAGTCCCAACCGGAGATGCAATAACCCGTTGAGAGTTTCGTCTTAGTTGAAAAGGAACGAAGGGAGGGCCAACCATGAATCGAACGACGGTCGGCAGGCCCATGGAAATACTGCTGGTGGAAGATGATCTGGAGGACGCCCGCATGACGATCGAGGCGTTGGCGCCGCGAAACGTGCATTGTCGCGTCAGCCTGGTGCGCGACGGCGAAGAGGCCATGCGATTCCTCCATCAAGAGGGCATTTTCGGCCGCGTGCCGCATCCGGACCTGGTGCTGCTGGACATGGAGTTGCCCAAGAAGAACGGCCGCGAGGTGCTCGCCGAGCTCCGCGCGGATCCGGAGTTGAAGCAAATTCCGGTCGTCATCTTGACGGCTTCGCTAGTCCATAAATCGATCCTGCAGTCGCAGGAACTCCGCGTGGACGGCTACATGACCAAGCCGGTCGACCTGGAGCAATTCATCGCGGTCGTCAAGGCCCTCCGCCGCTGCTGGCTGAGCGAAGCCATTTTGCCGGCGATGTCGTGAGGCGCGTGGCCGCTCAAATAAGCTCCGCAAAACGCCGCAGACCTCCCACGGTCTGTACGAGCCCTTGGCGCTCCAGGGCCGCAAGATATTCCTCAACTGTCTTGGGCGGATTCCTGAGATTTTGCCGTTGGCGTTTGGCCGCCTCATAGACGATAGAGGCAGCGAGCTCCAACAGATGCTTGACGAACTCGTCGGGGTGCTGAGCGACCATTCCGTACTTGGCCAGCACGTTTTCAGGGAAATGCTTGAGGTTGAAGGTGACGATCACATCGGTCTGCGATCGTATGGCCGCTGCGAGTACATGCCGGTCCTTCGCGTCGGGGAGGACCAGCGCCGGGATGAGGTTCTCATAACCGATCACAAGGCAATCCCGAACATGGCTGTTCATCAGAGAGCGTGTTCGCTCCAACTGTTCACGTCGAAGATCCGGCCGATTCTCCAGCAGGTTCCGAATCCATTCTCCATGAATTTCATCGGTCCACTTGGCCCGGAATAGGTCCGTTACGGCAAGTTGCATGAGCAGGTCGCGGAGCGGCGCCGGATAAAGAACGCAGGCGTCGTACAGGGCAGTGATGCGAGTCACGATCAGTAGCCCATGTTGAGTTCTTGCGCTTGCGCCGCCAACTCTTCCAGTGCCTTCAATCGTTCCTCGTCTATCTGACGCCGGTACTGAAGAATGTCCTGAAACCGGATCCGGCGATGGGTGCCGATCTTCCGGCAGGGGATCTTGCCTTCTTCGAGCAGTCGAATGAAGAACGGGCGAGAGACGTTCAGGATGTCGGCCGCCTGTTGGGTCGTCAACTCTGCATGCGCCGGAATCAGGGTGACCGCATTCCCCTTGGCCATTTCGGTCAGGACGTCATTCAGGAGGCGGAGGGCTGACGCGGGGATCGCGATGGTTTCCTCTGGGCCGTCGTTGGCTTGGACGCGCAAGCGAAAGTCCTCTTGCTGCGTTCCGAGGAGTCCGCTGAGGCGACGGCTCGATTCCCCGGCAAGCCGGGCATCACTTTCGCTGGGGGTGATCGTTTCGGGAAAATCCGCAAGCTCGCCCGCCATGACGCGTCCTCCACACAGGAAGAAAGAATGCTCTTTGAGTCCGCTTATTACCATTCTAGGATTCAATCGAAATAAATGCAATATCCGAAATAGACGAAATGAGTTCAGCCGACGGGACGGTTCGGCCGCGATCCGAACTTTGAGGCGTAAGATCAGCCTTGGATTGGCAGCGGAAACCAAGACAGCCGGCCCGAGTCGTTCCGCGCGTTCCAAAGGGAACTCCAAAGGCGAGTTAAGTCCCCGTGGGCGAAGACTGCTTAATGCTCGGAAATCGGTCCCCAATCACGTCCAGAACTCGCTGCAACAACTCCTGGTCGCTCGGAGTGCTCGCGCCATGCTGCCCTAGGACTTGGTATCCGCGACCCTTAATGAGGCCAGCGAGATCCCGCTCGACAGCGGCCAGTCGGTTCCTGATTGGGTCGTGCTTTTCGCGGCAATTCTGTTGAGGGAAAATGGGGCCGATGGCAGCCAAGTGGAAGTGGCACGAGAAAGGCACGATCCCTTGTGCCTGCAATTGTTTGGCCATCGAGTTGGCCTTGGCACTCTTGGAGAAATCGAGGTGCCGGCCAACGCGATTGAACGGTGACTGGGCGAATGGTGATGAACTGTCGCCGGTCCGGCCGACGTAGTAACATTTGCCGCCAGGGTGCGTGATTTCGCAGACGTAGAGCCAGAAGCCGCGGGAAAGCAGTCGTCCGTCGAAGCTCATGGAATAGATCGGTAACGTAGTCATATCCGCCCAGTCTACCCACTGCGGCGTCTGGGGGATAGTGGCGGAAGCATCGCGATTTCGCCACTACCTTGCCAGACGCTGCGAAAACGGTTAGTCTTATGGGTTTAGGATGCCTCGCAGAACCCGAACACCCTCACCCCCTGCCCATCTCCCGCAGGCGGGAGAGGGGAGATTGGCATCCTTAGCATCGTCAGGGACGTCAGCATGATCTCCAGGAGCCAGCCGCTGGATCGCATCGTCATCACGGGCGTGGGCCTCACCGCGCCTAACGGCAACTCGCTGCCCGAGTTCCGTCAAAACCTGCTGGCCGGACGCAGCGGCGTCAGTCCCTACGAAATTCGCTACTTCGGCCACACCGTGGCGGGGGTGTGCGACTTCGACGAGCTCCGTTACCAGCGTCGCAAGGACCTCCGCCGCGGCACCCGGGCCGGCAGCGTCGGCATCTATTGCGCCCGGGAAGCCATCGCCGACTCCGGACTCGACTGGGAGAACATCGACAAATCGACCGTCGGTATCTACGTGGGCGTGACCGAGCACGGCAACGTCGAGACGGAAAACGAAATCTACCTCCTCAAGGGGTACGATTATGACACGCAATACTGGTCGCACCATCACAATCCGCGCACCGTGGCCAACAACCCGGCCGGCGAGATCTCGGTCAATCTGGGCATCACCGGTCCGCACTACACCCTGGGGGCCGCCTGTGCCGCGGGCAATGCCGGCATCATTCAAGGCGCACAGATGTTGCGGCTGGGCGACTGCGACGTGGCCCTGGCCGGCGGGGTCTCGGAGAGCATCCACACGTTCGGCATCTTCGCCAGTTTCCATAGCCAAGGGGCCCTGGCCCGGCACGACGACCCCGCCAAGGCGTCGCGGCCCTTCGATACCGAGCGCAACGGCATCGTGGTGGCCGAAGGGGGCTGCCTGTTCGTCCTGGAGCGATTCCAGGACGCCGCGGCCCGGGGCGCCAAGATTTATGGCGAAGTGGCCGGCTATGCCATGAACAGCGATGCCGTCGATTTCGTCTTGCCGAACCCGCAGCGGCAGGCCGAATGCATACATCTGGCGCTGAGCCGCGCCGGGCTGAACGTCTCGGACATCGACATTGTCAGCACGCACGCCACCGGCACCAGCAGCGGCGACGCCCAGGAAACGCTGGCGCTGCGGGCCGTGTTCGCCCCCGACGGCGGCAGTGGCCGCACGCTGCTGAACAACACCAAGAGTTTCATCGGCCATGCCATGGGGGCCGCCGGCGCCTTGGAACTGGCCGGCAATTTGCCCGCCTTCGACGACGGCGTCTGCCATGCCACGATCAACCTGGACCACGTCGATCCGGAGTGTGCGATTCCGGGCCTGGTGGCCAACCAGCCGCACGAGGCGGGACCGGTGCGGACGATTCTCAACAACTCCTTCGGGATGCTGGGAATCAATTCAGTAGTCATCGTACGACGGATTTAAGATCCCTAAGTTTCCGGAAAGCAACGGAGGCCCGCCATGACGGCAGCCCAGATCAGAGAAGCGGTTATTCAAATCCTCTCCGACATCACGCCCGACGAGGATCTCAGCACGTTGAAAGAGGAGGTGCCGTTCCGCGAGCAGCTCGAACTGGACAGCATGGATTTTCTCGACATCGTGATGGAATTGCGGAAGCGTTATCGCGTGCAGATTCCCGAGGAGGATTACCCGGCGCTGGCCAGCATGGCGAGCACGGTGAAGTACCTCGAGCCGCTGATGAAGGACAAGTAGAAAGTATCCGGCACACTCCGTGTGCCGTTGCGGGCGGCACACGGAGTGTGCCGGATACATTGGAAGGGCAGGTAGGGAGCAGGTGGTCCGATGTACGACACCATCATCATCGGCGCCGGCATGTCGGGCCTGGCGGCCGGCATCCGGCTGGCCAACTATCAACGGCGCGTTTGCATCCTGGAACGTCATAGCGCGATCGGCGGGCTGAACTCGTTCTACGGGCGCGGCGGCCGGCTCTACGACGTCGGGCTGCACGCCATCACCAACTTCACGCCCAAGGGGACCCGGCAAGGCCCGCTGGCACGGCTGCTGCGGCAGTTGCGCATCGCCTGGGACGAGTGGTCGCTGTCGCCGCAGGTGGGCTCGGCCATCATGTTTCCCGGCGCGACGCTGGAATTTTCCAACGATCCGGGGTTGCTGGAGTCGGAAGTCCAGCGGCATTTCCTCCGGCAGATAGACCAGTTTCGCCGCCTCGTCGCCGCGCTGGTCAGTTATGACCAGTTGGAGCAGCCGGCGGCCGGCCGCTCGGCCCGCGAAGTGGTCGGCGGCATCCTCGATGATCCGCTTTTGATGGAGATGATCTTCTGCCCGGTGTTGTTCTACGGCAGCGCCTGCGCACACGACATGACCTTCGGCCAGTTCAGTATTATCTTCCGGGCGATCTTCCTGGAAGGGTTGGCCCGACCGATGGCGGGCGTGCGGTTGATTCTGAAGCGGCTGGTGCGGAAATTCCGCGACCTGGGGGGCGAGTTGCGGCTCCGCGCCGGGGTCCGCCGCATCGTCGCCGCCGACGGCCGCGCCGATCGCGTCGTGCTCGAGGACGGCACGGAACTGCAAGCGCAAAGCATCCTCTCTTCGGCGGGTTGGCCGGAAACCATGCAGCTATGCGGCGACGTGCCGGCGGCGCAGCAGCCGGCGGGCGGGCTGTCCATCGTCGAGTCGATCTCGGTTCTGGACCGGCAACCCCGCGATTTGGGCCACCAACGCACCTTGGTCTTTTTCAACGATTCGGAAAAGTTCCACTACGAGAAGCCGGCCGCGGCGGCCGATCTGCGCAGCGGCGTGATCTGCTCGCCCAACAACTTCGCCTACGGCGAACCGCTGGGGGAAGGACTCATGCGCGTCACGGCCCTGGGCAATTACGACCGCTGGACCGGCTTGGACGCGGCGGCCTACAAGCTGCAAAAGCTTCGCTGGTACGAGCGCATGGTGGCCTCGGCCGTCCGCTTCGTGCCCGACTTCCGCAGCGCCGTGATCGATACCGACATGTTCACGCCGGTCACCATCCGGCGCTACACCGGCCATGCGGAGGGGGCCATTTACGGCGCCGCCGAAAAGCGCTACGATGGCACGACCCACCTGAGCAACCTCTACGTCTGCGGCAACGACCAGGGGCTGGTCGGCATCGTCGGGGCCATCCTCAGCGGCATTGGCATCGCCAACCGCTATCTGTTGCGGACGTAAACGCATGAAAGACTTTCTTCAGGATGTCCGCCCGCAGTACGACGTGGTGGTGATCGGCGCCGGACTGGCCGGGCTGACCGCCGCCAACACGCTGGCGCGCGCCGGCCGCTCGGTCCTGCTGCTGGAGCAGCATTACAAGCTGGGCGGCCTGGCCACCTGGTTTCGCCGCCCCGGCGGCCATATCTTCGACGTCTCGCTGCACGGCTTTCCCGTGGGCATGATCAAGAGTTGCCGCCGTTATTGGACCCGCGAAATCGCCGATTCGATCGTGCCCTTGAAGAACATCCGTTTCGACAACCCCATGTTCTCGCTCTCCACCAGCTTCGACCGCGCCGATTTCACCCGCCTGCTGATCGAGCGCTTCGCCGTGGCCCCGGAAACGGTCGAGCGCTTCTTCGACGCCGCCCGCGACATGAACTTCTACGACGACCAGGCCGTGACCACGGGCCAGCTTTTCGAGCGGTTCTTTCCCGGGCGGCAAGACATCGTGCGGTTGTTGATGGAGCCCATCACCTACGCCAACGGCTCCACGCTCGAAGACCCGGCGCTGAGCTACGGCATCGTCTTCTCCAACTTCATGTCCAAGGGCGTCTACACCTTCCAGGGCGGCACCGAACGGCTGGTGCAACTGATGGACCAGGAGCTGCGCCGCAACGGCGTCGACGTCCGCATCTGTTGCAACGTGGAGAAGATCGAGGCCCCCGACCGCCGCGTGCAGGGCGTCGTGGTCAATGGCCGGCCGATCAAGGCCCGGGCGGTCGTCTCCAACGGCAATCTGAAGGCAACCATTTTCCAACTCGTGGGCGCGGACGCCTGGGACCGCGATTTCGTCGAGCAGGCCCGGGCCGTGCGGCTGAACAATTCCAGCGCCCAGGTCTACCTGGCGTTGCGGCCGGGGGAAATGATCGACGAGGACGCCTGCGGCGACCTGCTGTTCAGCTCGACCGCGCCGACGTTCCGCACCGACATGCTGCTGAGCCGCCAGGTGACCAGCCGGACTTTTTCGTTCTATTACCCCAAGACGCGTCCCGGGCGGGATCGCTGCCTGGTGGTCTCCAGCACCAACGCGAATTACGGCGATTGGGCCGGCCTGTCGAAAGCGGAGTATGCGGCCGGCAAACGCGACCTGGTCGAGACGACCATCGACGCCCTGGCGAAGTACGTGCCCGACATCCGCCAGAAACTGGACTGGACCGAATGCGCGACGCCCCGGACCTTCGAGCATTACACCCGGCACCTCGACGGCGCCAGTTTCGGCACCAAGTTCGAGGGCCTGGCCGTCAGCCGGGCCATGCCGCA
>CAYYBU010000025.1:219-11818 GCA_964469945.1 uncultured Planctomycetaceae bacterium | reverse complement strand
CTTCTCCAGCTTGAAGTCGGGAATGCCGTAGCGGAGCAGGCCGCCGATGCGGTCGTCCTTCTCGAAGAGCACGACCTGGTGGCCGGCACGGATCAATTGCTGTGCGGCGGCCAGTCCGGCCGGGCCCGAGCCGACCACGGCCACCTTGCGGCCGCTCTTGTTCGTGGTGCGCAGCGGCTGTACCCAGCCTTCCTGAAAGGCCCGCTCGGCGATCTGGTACTCGATGTGCCGGATCGTGACCGCCTTGTCGTTGATGGCCAGCGTGCAGGAGGTCTCGCAGGGGGCCGGGCAGATGCGCCCCGTAATCTCGGGAAAGTTGTTCGTCGAGTGCAGGTTCTCGGACGCCTCGCGCCAGCGGCCCCGGTAGACCAGGTCGTTGAACTCGGGAATGCGGTTCTTCACCGGGCAACCGATGGCATGGCAGAAGGGAATGCCGCAATCCATGCAACGGGCGGCCTGCTCGTTCAGAACGCGGGCGACCAGCGGCCGGTCGATCTCGTGCCAGTCCTTGATGCGCTCGTGGACCGCGCGATGGCCGACTTCAGTGCGGGCGAATTGCTTGAATCCGGTGGGATTACCCATGTGATGCGTTCCTAAATCAATGTATCCGGCACACTCCGTGTGCCATCGGCCAACGGCACACGAAGTGTGCCGGATACGTTGGAACTCCCCTCTCCCGCAAGCGGGCGAGGGGAGAACTGTTACCCATTGCGAAACACCTCTTCGGTGGCCACGGCCCCTTCGCCTTTGACCTGCTCGCGTTCGCGCAGCCGCTCCAGCGCCTTGCGATAGTCGATCGGCATGACTTTGACGAAGCGGCCGGCCATTTCCCGCCAATGCTCCAACACGTTTTGCGCCTGCTGGCTGCCGGTCCAGTGCAAGTGCTGGCGAATCAACTCTTGGAGGACGTCCTGGTCCTCTTGCTGCCACAGCGGCTCGAGGTCGACCATGTCGAGGTTGCAGAGGGTGTCGAACAACTGGTGCTGGTCGAGCACGTAGGCGATGCCGCCGCTCATGCCGGCGGCGAAATTGCGGCCCGTGCGGCCCAACACGACGACCGTGCCGCCGGTCATGTACTCGCAACCGTGGTCGCCCACCCCTTCGACCACCGCGATGGCGCCGCTGTTGCGGACGGCGAAACGCTCGCCGGCCAGGCCGTTGATGAAGACTTCCCCGCTGGTGGCGCCGTAGAGCAACGTATTGCCGACGATGACGTTTTCCTTGGGATCGAAGGGCGAGCCGGGCGGGGTCTCGACGACGATGCGCCCGCCGGAGAGCCCCTTGCCCAGGTAGTCGTTGGCGTCGCCGAAGAGCTTGAGCGTCACGCCGCGAGACAGTAACGCGCCGAAGCTCTGGCCCGCCGAGCCGCGGAAGGTCAGTTCCAAGGTGCCGTCGGGCAGCCCGCCGCCGCCGTGCCGCTTGACGATGCGGTTGCTGAGGATGGCTCCCACCGTGCGATTGACGTTGCTGATGGGCAACTCGAGCTTGGCGGGCGTGCCGCTTTCGATCGGCCCGGCCAGCCGCTCGATGATTTGCCAGTCGAGGTGGTCCGCGAGCATGTCGCTCTGCGGCCGCACGCAACGCAGGGCGCAGCCGTTGGACTGATCCGGCACGGTGAAGATGGCGGAGAAATCCAGTCCCTTGGCCTTCCAGTGCTCGAGCGCCTTGCGGCAGCAGAGCCGCTCGACGTGGCCGACCATGTCGTCGAACTTGCGGAAGCCCAATTGCGCCATGATCTGCCGCGCTTCTTCGGCCACGAAGGTGAGGAACCGCACCACGTATTCCACTTTGCCGGCGAAACGCTTGCGGAGGTCCTTATCTTGGGTGGCGATGCCGGCCGGGCAAGTGCCCAGGTGGCACTTTCGCATGAGGATGCAGCCGAGGGAAACCAGCGCCGAGGTGCCGAAGCCGAAACGCTCCGCCCCCAGCAGCGCGCCGATCACCACGTCGCGGCCGGTCTTCAACTGGCCGTCGACCTGGACGAGAATCCGATCGCGCAGGCCGTTGAGGACCAGCGTCTGCTGGGTGTCGGCCAGGCCGAGTTCCCAGGGCCCGCCGGCATACTTGATGGACGACAACGGGCTGGCCCCCGTGCCGCCGTCGTGGCCGCTGATGAGCACTTCATCGGCATGTCCCTTGGCGACGCCGGCGGCCACGGTGCCCACGCCCACTTCCGACACCAGCTTGACCGACACCTTCACGCCCGGGCTGGCGCACTTCAGGTCGTAGATCAGTTGCGCCAGGTCCTCGATGGAGTAGATGTCGTGATGCGGCGGCGGCGAGATCAACGACACGCCGGGGGTGGAATGCCGCAAGCGGGCGATCTCTTCGGTGACCTTGTGGCCGGGCAACTGGCCGCCTTCGCCCGGCTTGGCCCCCTGCGCCATCTTGATCTGCAGGAACTTCGCCTGCGAAAGGTACTCGATGGTCACGCCGAAGCGGGCGCTGGCCACCTGCTTGACTCCGCAGTTGGACGAATCGCCGTTGGCCATGGGCAGGTAGCGCGCCGGATCCTCGCCGCCTTCGCCCGTGTTCGACATGCCGCCCAAGCGGTTCATCGCCACAGCCAGCGCCTCGTGGGCTTCCTTGCTGATCGAGCCGTGCGACATGGCGCCGGTGTAAAAACGCTTGACGATCGCGCTGGCCGGCTCAACTTCGTCCAGCGGCACCGGCGCGCCGGGCACGAACTCGAACAGCCCGCGCAAGGTGCAAAGCTCCTGCCCCTGGTCGTTGATCGCCCGGGCGTACTGCTGGTAGATGTGCGGGTCGTTTTGCAGCACGGCGTGCTGCAGCTTGGTCACCGTGGTGGGGTTCCAGAGGTGGTTCTCGCCGTCGAGACGGTATTGGTACTCGCCGCCGTAATCCAACTCCATGGCGCCCACGTCGCGGACGCCGAAGGCCGCCCGGTGGCGGGCCAGCGCCTCGGCGGCCAGCACGTCCAGGCCGACGCCCTCGATCCGCGAGGCCGCGCCGGTAAAGTATTGCCGCACCACGGCGCGGCTCAAACCGACGGCCTCGAACTGCTGCGCCGCATGGTAGCTGCGCAAGGTCGAGATGCCCATCTTCGACATCGTCTTGAGGATGCCCTTCTTGGCGGCCATGATGTATTGATCGGTCAGTTGATCGGCCTGCATGTCGCCGGGCAAATCGTCGTCGGCCTTCATCTTGTTGATCGCTTCAAAGGCCATGTAGGGATTGATGGCATTGGCGCCGAAGCCGCACAGCAGGCAGAAGTGCATCACCTCGCGCGGCTCGCCGCTTTCCACCACGATGCCCGCCTCGCTGCGCAGCCGCCGCGCCAGCAAGCCGTGGTGCAGGGCCGAGGTGGCCAGCAAGCTGGGGATCGGCGCCATCTTCGGCGAAACGTCGCGATCGGTAAGGATCAGCAGCGCGGCCCCGTTCTGAATCGCATGTGCGGCGGCGTCCACCAGGTTCGCCAAGGCGTCGCGCAAATGCTCGCCGGCGTCTTCTGCGCCGGCGGGGAACAACGCCGGCAGCGCCACCACCTTGAAGTCGTTGCGGGTCACGCTCCGCAGCCGCTCGACGTCCTCGTTGGTGAGGATCGGATGCGGCAGCTTGAGCTGGCGGCAGTGCTCGGGCGTTTCCTCCAACAAATTCCGCTGCTTGCCGGTAAACGACATCAGCGACATCACCAGCCCCTCGCGCAACGGATCGATGGGTGGGTTGGTGACCTGGGCGAACAACTGCTTGAAGTAGTCGAACAACAGTTTCGGCCGGTTGGAAAGCACCGCCAGCGGCGTGTCGGTCCCCATCGAGCCGACCGGCTCCTGGCCGTTGCCGGCCATGGGGCCGATGACCATGCACAGCTCTTCGCGGGTGTACCCGAAGGCCCGCAGCCGCTGCGCCACCGTGCGGCGGTCGATCTCCGTGGGCTTCGAGGGCTGGAAGAGGCCCCGCAACTCGATACGGTTTTCCTGCAGCCAGCGGCGATAAGGCTTCTGCCGGGCGATCTTCCCCTTGATCTCGTTGTCCTCGACGATGCGGCCTTCCTCGGTGTCGACCAGGAACATGCGCCCCGGCTGAAGACGCCCCTTGCGCTGGATCTGTTCGGGCGGGAAGTCGATCACGCCGACCTCGCTGGCCAGCACCACCAGGCCGTCGGTGGTCACCACGTAGCGGCTGGGGCGCAGCCCGTTGCGGTCCAAGGTGCCGCCGACCAGCCGGCCGTCGGTGAAGACCATCGCGGCCGGTCCGTCCCAGGGCTCCATGATGGCCGCATGATATTCGTAGAATGCCCGCTTGTCGGTGGAAATATGGTAGCTGGCCCCGAAGGCCTCGGGAATCATCATCATCAGCGCGTGCGGGGCGCTGCGGCCGGCGCGCACCAGCAACTCCATGCAGTTGTCGAAGCAGGCCGAGTCGCTGCCGCCCGGCTGCAAAATGGGATACAGTTCCGACAGGTCCTTCCCCAAGGCCGCGCAGGCCATGGTCTTCTCGCGGGCCTGCAAGCGACTGGCATTGCCCCGCAAGGTGTTGATCTCACCGTTGTGGGCGATCATGCGGAACGGCTGCGCCAGGCGCCAACTGGGAAACGTGTTGGTGCTGTAACGCTGATGGACCACGGCCAGGGCCGTCTTCATCTCGCCATCGGCCAGGTCCGGGTAATACGCGAAAAGCTGCGGCGCCAGGAACATGCCTTTGTAGCAAACGGTGCGGCACGACATCGAGGGGACGTAGAACCCATCGGCGTCGGGCGCCAGCGCCGCGGCGATGCGCCGCTCGGCCCGCTTCCGCGCCAGATACAAACGCCGCTCCAACTCCTCGTCGGCCAGACCGTCGCCGCCGATGAACACCTGCCGCACCACCGGCTCCGCGGCGCGGGCGATCGCGCCCAGGCAACGATTGTCGGCCGGCACGTCGCGCCAACCCAACAGCTTGAGTTCTTCCTTCTCGATGGCCGCGGCCAGCAGGCCCTCGCACTGGCGGCGGCGTTCGGGGTCGCGCGGCAGGAAGAGCATGGCCACCCCGTACTGCTTGGGCTCGGGCAGGGAGAATCCCAACCGGGCGGCCGCGGCCTGGAAAAACTCGTGGGGCAACTGCATCAAGATACCCGCGCCGTCGCCGGTCGATTCGTCGGCGCCGGCGGCGCCGCGGTGCCGCAGGTTCAGCAACACCTGTTTCCCATGCTCGACGATGGCGTGATCGCGCCGGCCCGAGATGTTGACCACCGCGCCAATGCCACAGGCGTCGTGTTCCCACTGCGGATCGTAGAGACCTCGGGCCTGGGGTGCGGTCGACATCATGGGAGATCTTTTTGCTCTCGGTTCGGGAAGGATGCAACAAAACGGCGCGGCCATCGGCATGGCCGCGCTCGGGCGGTTGCGGCAACGCATGGCAAGACGACTGCCATCATTTCATACTAACATTAGTGCGGCTAATGTCAATGGACGGTCACAATTAGGAATATTTAGGGTGCGCCGATAAATAATTTGTTCAATTCCAAGGCACTTGGACAGTTTGCGTACCGGCTGGGGTTCGCTGACGTGACTCGCGGGCTTCCTAAATAGAATTGCGTGATCCCGGGGTCCGCAAACGAATTGTGTAGGGAACGCCCTCCGTGGCGTTCCGGGCATACCGGCAAAACGGAACGCCACGGAGGGCGTTCCCTACAGCCATTCCTCCGGGAATCGTGCAATTCTATTTAGGTGGTTCGATACCCATCGCTTGATGCGTTTCAATATTGTATCGGACACGTCCATCGCAGCCGTTGATGTTGTGAACATGCCTGCGTCTTGGTCGTGACGATTGTAGCGATCCTAGCGGCGGTTTCCACCACAGTATCCGGACAACCAAGTCCGCGGCCGGCATGGCCCGCCCCCTTGGGGTTCGCGGTAAGCTATCGTTGAGTGGGGGACCCGAAAAAAACATGAAGCGAAGAGACAACCGTAGGGAGCCGCCACATGAGTCGATCGTATGTCACTTGGAAAGCGTTCTATTCCGTGGGCTGCAAGGAGCTCGACCATCAACATCGGGTGCTGCTGGGCATCATCAACGATCTGTATGCCGCCGTCGATGACGAGGCCGAGCCCCAAGTCATACTCGCCTTGTTGGATCGACTGGCCCAGTACACGCTGACCCATTTCGAGCGGGAAGAGGAGCTGATGCGGCAAATTCACTTTGCCGATTATGCCGCCCACAAGATGATCCACGACGCCATGAAGGCCAAGACCGCGCAACTCCGGCAGAACTGGAAAGCGACGCAAGGGGCCGAGGTTCTCATCTATCTGAAAAATTGGTGGGTGAACCATATTTGCGGCCGCGACAAGGAATATGCCGCCGTCTTGGCTCCGATGGCGTCGTCCGTCTGAGCGCAGCCACCAGCTCCACCTAGGCGCTGGGGCTCTTCGTAGGGCGGGCCTTCGCGGCGCTCGTCTCACCCCGCATCTTGTACTCGCACCGTGTGAGGGCTGGTGGTAACCGTTCACGGGGCGGGGAAGAGGGGGACAGGTCCATGTTTTCCGACGACGTCGTGCTTGGAAACAGCGCGGATTGGCCGAAAAATGGACCAGTCCCCGCCCGCCCCGTGAACGGTTACGGTCTGGTGTGTGCATTTCTTGTGCAGTATGGACAAAGTGTGGAACCTGGGGGAGGTTGTTGAAGGCAGCGAACCGTCATAGCCGATACCGTCGTTATCATCGCACCGCGGGGCAATCGTGCATTGATAGGCTGGGCAGCTTGATCCTGAAGACGGTACGGTGGCAAACTTTGCCGCCAGAGGTTTCTCGGCATGACACAATGCAGGCACCTCGCGATCATCGCATTGCTGCTCGTGGCCGGATGTGCCTACGACTCCCGCGCGCACGTGGATCAGTCGGTCGGCGCGCTACTGGGCCATCCTTACGATCAACAACCGCCGGCCGCGACGGTGAGCCCATCGGCCACGCCCCCTCCAGTTCCACCGAACGACGGGGCCGCCCCTTTGAATGAAGGGGCCGCCTGGCCGCCCCAGGCCGTGGACGTGCAGACGGTCACCTGGCTGGAGTCTGGACCGTCGCGCGACCAACCGCCGCCGGCCGAGCAGCGTTTGGACCTGAACATACCGGCGGAGGTTCCCGGTTCGGAAGCCCGGCGGTTGGAACTGCCCAAGGATCCCGCGGCCAAGCAGCGTGAGATCGAGCGGCTGTTTCCCGCGTTGCCCCCGCTGCCGGCCGCGCCGACAGCCGTGGCGGGTCCGAACGGCCGGCCCTACACCTTGGCCGACTTGCAGCAGATCGCCGCCGCCAACAGTCCGCAACTTCGGCAAGCGGCCGCCGACGTGGAAGCGGCCCGCGGCAACATGATCCAGGCCAATGCATACCCCAATCCCACGGTCAGCTACCAGATGCAACCATCCAACAACGGCAGCACGCCGGGGGCGGACGGCTTTGGCGTGGACCAGACGATCAAGACGGGCGGAAAGCTCCGCTTGCAAACGGCCGCGGCCGAGATGGATTTGCACAACGCCGAACTGGCCTTGCGCCGGGCTCGAAGCGATTTGGCCACCCAGGTGCGCAACGCCTACTTCGCCGTCCTGGTGGCCAAGGAGACGGTGCGGGTGAATCGGGCCTTGGCCCACTTCACCGACGAAGTCTATCGACTCCAGGCCGACCTGTTGGCGGGCGGCTTTGCGGCCCCTTACGAACCGGCGGCCCTGCGGGCGCAAGCCTACACCGCGCGGCTGGCGTACCGGCAGGCGATCCAGACTTATATTTATTCCTGGAAGCAACTGGTGGCCACGATCAACGTGCGGCAACTGCCGCTGTCGGAGGTGGCCGGCCGCGTCGATTCAGCCATCCCCTATTACGATTTCGATGCCCTGCAGGCTTACGTGCTGCACGAGCACACCGACGTGTTGACGGCCCGCAACGCGATCGAAAAGGCCCGCTACAACCTGAAGCTGGCCCAGGTCACGCCGGTTCCCGACGTGGACGTGAACATGGCCGTGCTGCGGGATTTCAGTCTCGATCCGAAGCAGGTGACGCCCACTTTGACCGTCGGCGTGCCGCTGCCGCTTTGGGACCATAACCGGGGGGCGATCATGGCTGCCGAGAGCGCCCTGGTCCGCGCCGAGGAGGAGCCGCATCGCGTGCAACAGAACCTGACCAATACGTTGGCGGGCGCGTACATGAATTACCGCACCAGCCTGGAGGCGCTGGAATATTATCGCCGCTACATTTTGCCCGACCAGGTGCGGGCGTATCGCGGCGCCTACGATCGCCGCCAGATCGACCCCAATGCGTCGTTCGGCGACGTGGTCAGCGCGCAGCAAACGCTGGCCGCCAACGTGACGACTTATTTGCAGACGTTGGGGCAAGTCTGGACCGCGGTGACGAGCGTGGCCGACCTGATTCAGACGGACGACTTGTTCGAGTTCGCCCGGCCCCAGGCCGTGCCGCCGCTGCCGGAGTTGGAATCGTTGACGCCGCCCGGCAGTCAGGGAGGATGAGGAAACCGTCATGGCCCGTTTTTACTTTACGCTGATCGTCGCGGCCACTTGGATGGCGTCGCTATCGGTGGCCGCGTTGGCACAAATGCCGCCGGTCGCGGCGGATCGGCCCACGACGGACTTGACTGCCGCGGGCGAGCCCGATCCACTACCCGGCTTGCCGCGACCGCCGGACCAGCCGGGCTCGCTGTTGCAGCCGGCCCCGACGGGCCCCGTCTATGCATGTCCGCAGTTGGAAACTCCTTACTTCGCGAAGGACCCGCTGCTGGACCCGGCGGACTTGCCGCATCCGGGCTGGCTCTTCGACGTGGAGATGGACATCATGGGGAGCCACGTCGTTAACCGGCTGGGCGAAACCGCCGCGCCCATTGCCGGCGTGGGCAATGTGCCGATGGCCGCCCTGGATTGGACCATTTCACCCCGCTTTGAAGCGGGCTATCGGCTGCCGTCGGCGTTTGGCGAAGTGGACTTCGCCTATCAGTTTCTGCGGACCGACGGGAGCGGCGCGACGGCGGCCGGCTCCACGGCAAGCCCCGACGCCGCCGCGGCATTGAAAAGCCATCTCGACATGCAGATCGGCGACCTGGACTACGCCAGCGTCGAGACCTCGCTGGGGCCGAATTGGGGCATGAAATGGCGCATCGGATTGCGCACTGCCGACGTGTTCTTCGCTTCGCAGGCCGACGAGCCCCTGGCCGCGGCAACGGCCGGCAGTGGAATCTTCGCGCGCAGTATCGAGAACAACTTCTGGGGCATCGGCCCACATGCCGGCGTGGAACTAAAGCGGCGCTGCGGCGCGTGGGGGTTGGGATGGGTTGCCCGGCTCGACGGCGCATTGTTGTTTGGCGACGTTCAGCAACGATTTGCCCAGGTCTCGACGGCCGGCGTCACCGCTCAGACCGACTTCGACAATCCCGAGCAAGTGCCGATGGTCAGCGGCTTTGTGGGACTCGCCTGGCGGCCGCCAAGCTGCCCGAGCCTGGACCTTCTCCTCGGTTACACGGCGGAGTACTGGTGGAACGTGGGCCGGCTGAGCGACCCCGACATCTACAATGGCCGGTCGGCCGGTGAAGTGGGCTGCAACGGCGCCGTGTTGCGGTTGGAATACAATTACTAGCTGAATCCGGCACGCGGAGTTTGCCGGATACGCTCGTGGCCACGGCACGCCACGGCGGGGGTTCCCTACATTCTCTCTGTTCAGGCTGGACAGAAATTGTACATCGGGTGTGACGGCCCGTCTTCACCCCGGAACATTTCGCCTGCCAACAAGTTTCTTCAAACACCTGGCCCGCCGGTTCTTTCCAGTGTCCCAAAGCGCAAAGCGGACGCTCATCGAACCGAAACAATGGCCGGCACGAGGTTTGCATTCCCAGGAGTTGGCCTGGAATAGGGAAGCTTGGAGAGGCGCGTCCTAATGACTCGATTACAAAAAACGGGCGGCATCCTGCTGCCCATCGTGGTGATCCTGACGCTGGCGGTGGTGTTCGGGGCGGTGAAACTGCCCTGGGCGAATCCGCCGGCGGAAACGATGGGCCCGCCGGCCAAAGCAGGGTTGGGCATCGAGTTGGTGGCGGGAAAACCCAACAGCCTGCTGGTGCCGGAAGAGGTGCGGAAGTCGCTGGGCATCCGCAAAGGCAACGTCGATCAAATCGCCGTCGCCGAGAAGCCCAGCCGCACGCGGCCGCTGGTGATGCCCGGCTCGACGGCCCTGGATCCGGCGCGACTGATTCGCCTGCGCGTGCGGTTCGCGCCGGCCGACGTGGTCGAGATGGGCCAAATCGTCGATCCCCACAGTTCGCCGGGTGACATGCCGCCCTTGCGCCGCCAGTTGCAGGTCGGCGACCCAGTGAAGAAGGGCCAGTTACTGGCCGTGCTCTCCAGCGTGGACGTGGGCAACAAGAAGAACGACCTGTTCGACGCCCTTTCGCAGTTGCGGCTCGATGAAGAGGTGCTCAAGCGCGCCGAGGCCCGCGCCGCCGCCGTGCCGGAAGTCTTCATCCTGGGCGCGCGGCGCAACGTGCAAGCCGACATCAATGCCGTCAACCGGGCCGAGAACATGCTGAAGACCTGGGCGATCCCGGAGGAGGACATCCAGGCCGTGCGCGACGAGGTCAAGAACATGACCAGCGATCGAGACGGCTCTGCCGAGGCAAAGGGGCCAGCCAAAGAAAGGCGG
Source organism: uncultured Planctomycetaceae bacterium (assembly GCA_964469945.1). Classification (GTDB taxonomy): domain Bacteria; phylum Planctomycetota; class Planctomycetia; order Pirellulales; family Thermoguttaceae; genus CAYYBU01. The sequence continues at coordinate 1,196 of CAYYBU010000025.1, read as the reverse complement.
CCGGCCAAGGACAAGGACCGGCTGAAACAGTGGGCACGCGTGGAATTGAAGGCCCCCGACGACGGCTTCCTCATCGAGCAGAACGTCGCCCTGCACGAAACGGTCGTCGACAACACGACCAACCTGTTGCAGATCGCCAAGGTCGATCCGCTGATCGTGCTGGCCGCCGTGCCCGAGGATGACTTGCCCGCCCTGCAGGACTTGAAGAACCAGACGAAGGATTTCATCGGCTGGACCGTGCGCACGGTGGGGACGCAGCCCATCGCGGGACTGGTCGATGACATCGGGTATCTGATCGACCCCAACCAGCACACGGCCGTGGTTCGCGGCCACATTCCCAATCCCGGCGGCTTGTTGCGCGCCGGGCAGTTCGTCACCGCCACCGTGGAACTGCTGCCGCCGAAGAATGTCGTGGAAGTGCCGATCGGCGCCTTGGTGGAAGACGGCAAGGACTCGATCGTCTTCGTGCAGGCCGATGCGAGCCAGCCCGTTTATACCATGCGCCGCGTGCAAGTGACCAACCGCTTCGACCGCACGGCGTATGTGCGCAGCGTGCCGGCAAACAAAGACGAGGAGCTCGTCCCCGGCGAGGATGGACCAGTTTCGTTGCCCAAGGAGCCGTTGCGTGAGGGAGAACGCGTGCTCACGGCCGGAGCCTTGGAATTGAAGGCCGCGCTGGCGGATAAGCTGTCCGAAACCACCCCACCCGAAGAGCCCCAGACTCGCTGAAGATCGGCCGCGGAGCCACCTTCGCAGCGCGTAGGTCAGGCTATGCCTGACTTCCCCGGTTTGTAGGCAGCGCCATCCGTGGCGTTCCCTGTATCCGGCACACTCCGTGTGCCGCCGGGCGAACGGTAGGCGGAGTGTGCCGAATACATTGACCGATGGCGCGGCCAGTCTGGAGGCAAGGAACGCCACAGAGGGCGTTCCCTGTATCCGGCACACTCCGTGTGCCGCCGGGCGAACGGTAGGCGGAG
>CAYYBU010000025.1:0-119 GCA_964469945.1 uncultured Planctomycetaceae bacterium | reverse complement strand
TTGACCGATGGCGCGGCCAGTCTGGAGGCAAGGAACGCCACAGAGGGCGTTCCCTACAGTTCCCAAGGCCCCGCGTCAGAATAAGTTGAGCAATTTTATTGAAGCAAAGGCGACCGACG
>CAYYBU010000024.1:0-11925 GCA_964469945.1 uncultured Planctomycetaceae bacterium | reverse complement strand
TCGGTCATGGCAAACAACTGGCTGAAGGCGATGCCGCGGCCGGTGCGGAGGAACTGCATGAGCATCGTGCGATGCTTCTGCTTCTCGCTGGCGCACTCCATGCTGGTGGCCCCGCCTTCATCGGCCCAACGCGGCAAGGGGCGGCGAAAGCGGGTGGCATAGATCATGTGGGTAATCTCGTGCGGCAGCACGGAATCGAAGATCCGCTCCGCCGATCCTTGGATGGTCATGCGCCAGCCGAAGACCTCGCCGCGATCGAAGACGAAAGTGGTGGCCCCGCCGGCCCCCAGGTTCGGCCCCACCTGCACGGTCATCATGCAGGGCGACGCCCAGTTGGGCATCGCTTGCCCCAGCCACTCGATGGCCAGATCGTGGCGGTATTTCTCCGCGGCCTGGGCGATTTGCTGCGCCAGCCGCGGATCGGCCGTGTCGACAATGTAATTGGTGCTCTGAAAACGAGCCCCCATCGAGACCAGCAAGAGGGCCGCCAGCGCGGCGGTCCGAAATAGACGTGCTTCCATGCTTCAATCCGCTCCGCGATAGAAAGGAGACAAGTCGGCCTCATCCCTGCGGCCCGACGTACTGCCGCTAATTTTATGCAAACCCCGCGCCAATCGCGGTGAACGTTTCTCGCACTCGCGGCCGCTCGACGGAAAACCTTGCCCGCCGCCCGGTTGACGTCGCCCGCCGCGCCGTCGGCCCACAGGCCGCCGCAGCCAAGCGGTAGGCCACTGGTCTTGTAACTTTTGCAAACTCAATGTAGCCTCTACCGTAAAATACACCAACACGAGTTTATTTCCGGCCCGCATCAGGATGCCGGCGTTGCTAGCACTCGACATCCGTTCCGCGCGAGCTTTACGCCGCAGAATTCAGCATAAGGGATCTCCCTATTCTTGGCAAGAAATATCCCGCAAAGCACTCCGGCCGATTTTCAGCATTTTTTTTGCGATTAGTGTGGCGCCTCGCCCAAACGGCGATTCATGATTCTGGCGGGTGCCGCGACCACGCAAAGCGTGGTGCCCGGCCTTTCCCGTAGTGCTGTGCCTGGTTGTGGTTCGACACTGCCGGACAAGCCAGCCGTGGCCCACGAATTGTCCAACCTCCCCAAGATAAAGCACCGTAATTCCGCGACACCGCTAGAACCGGTATGAAAGATTCCCAGCCAGCACGTTTACCGGTGCGTTGTGCCCCGTCGGCGTCGGGCCCCGCGCCGCACGGTGACAAAACGGCCCTGGAAAACGACCTCGAAGGGTCGGGCTCCGGCGACGTTTTCGACCCCGCGGCCGCAACGCGCCTCGCTGCTTCGAAGTGGCTTTTCGGGCTGTTTGCCGCCGCCCACATGGCGATCTGGACCCTGGTGCCATTCCTGGGGCATCCGAACTACCCGACCGACGTGGTCGAGATGCTTTTCTGCGGGCACGAATGGCAACTGGGCTACACCAAGCACCCGCCACTAGCCGGGTGGTTGTGTGAGGCCGCTTATGTGGCCACCGGGCGTTCGCAATGGGCCGTGTACCTCGCCGCCCAAATTGCGGTCGTGCTGTGTTTCTGGGCCGTGTGGCGGCTGGCACGCGAAATCGGTGCGCCGGGCGTGGCGTTGTTGTCGGCGTGCGTGCTGGATAGCTGCTATTTTTTCACCTATTGCGCCACCCTGCTGAACAACAACCTGGCCATGTATCCCTGTTGGGCCTGGGCCATTTTGTTCTTGTATTGGGCCTTGCAGCGGGAGCAGCGCCGATATTGGTTCGCCGCCGGTATGGCGCTGGGCCTCGGCCTGCTGGCCAAATACACCACGGCCATCTTGATCGTCGCGATGTTGGGATTCTTGGTGCTCCATCCCAAGGCACGCCATGTTTGGCGGCGCGCGGGGCCGTACCTCATGATCCTGACGACGCTGGCGGTGTTCTTTCCGCATCTGAATTGGGCCATCAACCACGGCTTTCCCACGATCGGGTACGCCGTCGATCGCATCTCGCCGAGCGGCGATCTGCTCCCGCACCTGTTGAGCCCGTTGCAGTTCACCTTCGGCCAATTGGTGGAACTGTTTCCCGTCCTGGTCGTGGTGTCGTTCTTGACCGGTTGGCGCGTGCGGCTGCGTGCGGTGGAGGGCGCGGCGCGTTTCTCGCGAGACTTTCTCCTGGCCATGGTGCTTGGGCCTTTCGCTCTCCATCTGGTCATTGCCTGTGTCTTCGGCAATCCCCTGCGCAGCAGTTACGGCTCGCAATTGTGGCCGTTTCTGGGGCTCCTGCTGCTGTTCTGCCTGGAACTCCACCGCAGTGCGGCGCGCTGGAAGTTGGCCTGGAGCGGTTGCGCCGTGTTCGCCGCGGTTTTCGTCGTCGCCATGCTGGCTCACGACCTTGTCGGTCCGCACTTCCGGCGCACGGCCTCGCGCACCAGTTTTCCCGGAAAACTATTGGCGCAAGACGTGCAGTCCCTGTGGCATCATCGCTACCCCCAGCCGCTGAAGATCATTGCCGGCGAGTGGTGGCTGGCCGGAAACGCGGCCCTCTATGCAACGGATCGGCCGCACGTGTACCCCAGCAGCAGCCCCGACAAACTCGACATTCCCGCCGACTACTGCACCTGGCTGTGCGACCGGGATCTGAACCACTGGGGCGGTGTCATTCTTTGGAACACTTCACACGCGCCGGACGGGTTGCCCGCTGAACTGCGGCAACGCTTCCACGTCGCCGAGATCGTGGAATTGCCCGACATTCGCTGCAACCGCCAGGCCGGCAGTCCGCCGGCGCGGATCGTTGCGGCCATCATTCCGCCCGAACCCGCTGAAGGGGACAAAGAACTCGCCTCGCCCGCGCGGTTGCGTCCGGCGCGCTAAATAGTGTTGCACGATTCCCGGAGGAATGGCTGTAGGGAACGCCCTCCGTGGCGTTCCGTCTCAGCGATACGCCCGGAACGCCACGGAGGGCGTTCCCTACACGGTTCGCTTGCAAACCCCCTGGAATCGTGCAACTCTATTTAGCCGGGCTGTTGGCGGCGGCCCGGGCAAGTTGGCCCCATCGGCGAGCGACGTTCCCTACGGATGCCCGTGCGGGTCGGCCGGCGGGTTCAAGGGCAGCTTCAGCCACGCCAAGCCGATGTCGCGGCCCATGTGATCCACGCTATCACCGCCCGGCGCATCGTAAAGCACCGCCAGCCGATCATTCGCGCGAATCACCGAGGGCATGCCGATACAGGACGAGCTCCACGTGCAGTTCTTGCCGTCCAGCACGACCGCCTTGTGCGCGGGATTCCAATGGTCGAGATCCTTCGACCAATAAACCCACACGGCGTCGGTGTATTCGCCGCGCTGGTCCACGCCCACGTGGTTGACGAACATGAACCAGGTCTGGTTCGATTTCTCGAAATAAAGCGACGTATTCTCCAGTTGTTCGGCCAGCGGCAAGGCGGGCTCGGGATCGGGCGTCCAGGCGCCCTCCAAGTCCTTCGTGCGGGCGATGCCGATGGTGCGCAAGCCGCCCTTCCCGCAACTGAAGAACATCATGTACTCGCCGCCGTGTTTGACTATGTATCCCGGGCTGGCACAACCTTCATAGTAGGCGCCGGTTCGGACGCGGAAGGGAACGATGTCGCGTCGTTGGCGCCAGGGCCCGGCCGGCGCGTCGGCCTCGGCCTTCATGGTCAGGTAGGGCCCGGCCGGGATGAAGTTCGGCGCCGGCGTGACGTTGGGCGTGGCCACGTAAAACATGTGCCACGTGCGCCCGTCAAAATAGGTCCAGGGCGAGGTGGCCGTACCGGAGTCGGCTTCGCCGGGCTTGCCGAGTTGCAACACCGGGCCGCGCTTGGTCCAGTGGACCAGGTCTTTGCTCGTGGCCAGGCAAGCCAACCAGGCCTTCGACCCGGCGCCGTCGTAATGCAGGTAATACGTGCCGTCGTGCCGATACACGCTGGCCTCCCGCGCGCCCAGATAGTCGCACCGGTTCGGCCCGTCGCCGTGGCGAAGCACGACGCCGCTATCCACGGCATCCAGACGGAGGTTGGCTGTCGGACGCCCGTCGCGGTACGGCGCGGCATCGACCGTCGCGGCCACGGCGAACATGAAGAGGAAAGCTGCCGCCGCAAGGACGGGGACTGTCCCGATTTTTGTGGCAGGAGGCCACGAAAATGGGACTGTCCCCTTCGGTCGCACGATTGACACAAAAGACCGTACAGTCCCCAGGGCGCGACGACTGGCCTGCATGATGTTTTCTCCAAGGCGATTGAAAGTTGACTACATTTCCTGTTGTGGCGCAGGTAACCGTTCACGGGGCGGGCGGGGACTGGTCCATTTTTCGGCCAATCCGCGCTGTTTCCAGGTACGACGTCGTCCGAAAACATGGACCTGTCCCCTCTTCCCCCTCAGCGACGAAACGCGCCGTGGACTGCCCGATCGTTCAACGCCACCAAGGCCCAGACGCCGAAGGGGGCTTCTATCAGCCAGCAACTCAAACAGGGAATGACGGCGACGATGGCGGCGGCCATGGCCAATCCGTAATTGTTCGAGTTCTTCATCTTCACCGCGCCCACGATCACCAACGTGCCGCGGAGAATGCCGAGCACACCGACGACAATGAGGATGGCTGCCCCCAATTCCAAGTTGGGCGGGGCCGGCTGATTTCCGAAGTTGCGTCCCGAAAGCGTCATCAGAAGCACCACCACATAGATGGCCGTGATGCACACGCTCATGGCCAACGAAAGCGACGCGGTGATGATCAGTCCGAGGGCTGGGCCGGCGAGGCGTTGGGCGGCGTATTGGCTCGCCTGTTCACGGTCCGGCGGCAGTTCGCCGGCTTGCGCGGGCGATTGGAAGGGATTTTCCCCCGCCTGGAACCCGGCCCGATCGGGCGGCTGGAAGGGGCTCGGCTCCACGCCCGCCGGGGCTGCGCCGGCAGGAACCGCCCCGAGCTGTTGACATCCGGGACATTGAAACTGCCGGCCCGCCGCGTCGTCACCCACGCGAAGCAGTTTTCCGCAACTTGCACAACGAAATTCAATCGGCATGGGAAGCCTTCGCCGCGCTGGCGGCGCCCTCCTGGCTGGCGGCGCCCTCCTGGCTGGCGCGGGCGAACTTGCCGCGGAACTGCTCCACCTGGAAGTTCACGATGGTGGGCAACTTGCGCTGCAGCGTCGGCTCGCCGTCGAACCAACCGGACGGCTCGTGAAAAGCCGCGTGGAACTCGAAGAAAACGGCCTCGCTCGGCTCGCTCAGGCGGGTCACCTTCAGATAGAAACTGGCCCCCGCATTGGACTGCTTCTTGCCCAACACCGAATTGCCCAGCGCGTCCGTTTCGATCGGTTGCCACTGGTTCGGATACTCCACGTCGTGGGCGAACCGCGGGTCCACCCGGGCGGCCAGCACGATGCTGCCGGGCGTCTGGCTGAGCACGGCGTAGCGGGTGGCACTGACCTCGACCAGGTCGAACAGCGCGAAGGTGCTGTAGAAATAACGAGCTTGTTGCCCCTTCTTCGTGCTGCTTTCCAGACCGCGTTTCGCTATTTCTTCCTTGCTGAGAAAGCCGGATCGCTTCAAGGCCCCGCCTTGCTTGGTGGTCTGCTTGTCTTTGGGCTTGGTAAAGCCCTTGCCGAATTTGTCGGAGATCAGCACGTCCCATTTTCCGTGGGCGATAAAGCCCAAGTCGACGGTGCGGACCGTGCTATCGCCCTTGCCCTTGATCGAATGAACTTTCAAACCGATCGGGGCCCGCGAATTCTTCTCCGTGAAATCCTCGAAGGTACAGCGGAGGGGCATGATTTTCTCGATCGCCGCGCGCTGCGCCGCCGCATCCATGCCTTCGCTCAGCGTCGGAGCCGGCAACTTGACGATTGAGCCGTCGGGCATGGTAATCCCCTTCTGCACCAGTTCGCTCAACACCGGGTTGTCGTCGGCCACCACCGCGCCGCTGGCAGCAGCCACCACCGCGCCGCTGGACGCCGCCGGCTCGACCGCCGGCGCCCGGGCCACGGACGACTGGCTTTCGTCGCCGCTGGACACGCGATCGGCATGGAGGGGCGCGGCGGGCTGGTTTTCGGCGGGCACAGGCTGCTTTTCGGGGGGCACAGTCTGCTTTTCGGCGGGCACAGTCTGCGGTCCGGCGGGCACAGTCTGCGGTCCGGCGTCGGAACAGCCAAGGCTGACCACCATCGCGAGCAGAAGCATAACAGGAACCAGGATTTTCATGAAACAGACCTCGGTATGAAGTAAGTAAAATTCACGGAAAATAGGCTGATTTGACCAGGCCGCCCGGAAAATTCTGCGGCTGCCATCTTAGCAAAAAGCCCGCCGGTAATGAAGAACAGTTGGCCGGGGCGATTTTCAAAGTCTTTCCGGGAAGCTAAACTACAGGTGCCGCTGGACTCCCCCACCTTTTGGAGAACCGATCATGTTCCGTGCTTCTTCCCGGTTTGCGTCCCTGATCTGCGTCAGCTTGTTGGGTGCGGCGCTCGGCGGCTCGCTGCGGGCCGACGACTGGCCGGCGTGGCGCGGCCCCCAGCGCGACGGCATCTGCCGTGAGACGGGCCTGTTGCAGGATTGGCCGAAGGAAGGCCCGAAACTGCTCTGGACAGCCCGTGGGCTGGGCGAAGGCTTCAGCGGACCGGCCATCGTGGGCAACATCCTCTATACCATGGGCAATCGCGACGGCAAGGAATACGTCCTGGCCCTGGACGTCAGCCACGAGGGCAAGCAACTGTGGGCCACGGCCATCGGCAGCGTCCGTCATGGCGGCGGCGGCTACCCCGGCCCGCGCGCCACCCCCAGCATCGACGGCGACCGCCTCTACACGCTGGGCATCAACGGCGATCTGGTGTGCTTGAATCTCAGCGACGGCCAGATGGTCTGGCATCACGACCTGGTGGGCGAATTCGGCGGCGGCGATCCCCACTGGGGCTATTCCGAGTCGCCGCTGGTCGATGGCCAGCGATTGCTCTGCACGCCGGGCGGAAGCCGGAACACCATGCTCGCGCTGAACAAGAGGACCGGCGCCCGGCTGTGGGGCGCGCCCGTCGGCGACGCCGCCGCCTATTCCTCCATCATCCCCTTTACCGCCGGCATGGTGCCGCAGTACGTGACCCTGACCGCCAAGGGGGTCATCGGCGTGCGCGCCAGCGACGGCAAGTTCCTCTGGCGCTACGACCAGCCGGCCAACGCAACGGCCAATATCGACACCTGCGTCACATTCGCGCAGACGGTCTTCGCCGCCAGCGCCTATGGCACCGGTGGCGGACTGGCCTGGGTGCAGAAGACCGCCGGCGGCTTCAATGCCAAGGAACTGTACTTCACCAAGAAAATGCAGAACCACCACGGCGGCCTGATCCTCCTGGCCGGCGCGCTCTACGGCGCCAATAACAACGTCCTCAACTGCCTCGACTACCGGACCGGCAAGGTACACTGGTCCGATCGCGGTTGCGGCAAGTGCTCGTTGCTGTACGCCGACAAGCGTCTCTACTGCCGCGACGAGCGCGGCCCCATCAGCTTGGTCGCCGCCGCGCCCACGGCCTGCGAGTTGCACGGCCGTTTCTCGCAGCCGGAACGCAGCAGCCGCGAGGCCTGGCCACACCTGGTGATCGCCGGCGGCATGTTGTACGTCCGCGATCAAGACGTGTTGCTGTGCTATGACGTGCGGGCGAAGTGAACGCCGCGTTGCCGGCCGCTGCTCACCGCTCCCACATCGGTTCCGCGATCGCTACGGCGGCGGGGACGAAGACCAGCAGCGGCAGCCAGGCGGCCAGCGCCGGGCTGAGCAACTCGATCGAGCCGAGTTGCTGAAAGCCGATCACCACCAGCAGGAACAGCGTGACCACGCCGATGCACAGGCCGATGGCCATGAAGACGTTGCGACTGCTGCGCGAGGCGACCAGCGGCAGGCCGAGGAACAACAGCGTCACGTCCAACAGCGGCTGCACGATGCGCGAATGGATGGCCACGCGGATGCTGGCGTCGAAATTGAAGAACGTATTGTGCCGCAGGCTGTAGATCAGTTGGGCGGTGGAGGCGAAGCCGCGGAAGGCCCGGCCGCCGTTGAGTTGCTCGAAGGGGACGTCGCTGACGATGAAACACTGGTTGGCCTCGAGCCAATCGGGGGCGTCGTGGGGCGTAATCACCAGCGGCTGCCCCTCCAACAGCAGCGACGGTTGCTTGGCCAGGTTCTTCGGTTCCTGCACGGCGTCCAGCAGGTATCCGCCCGGCCGCTTGCCGGCGGGCGGCTTGTAGTAGGCGTCGCGGGCCACGATCCGTTTGGCATAATCCTGCAGCCCCTTGGGCAGCAGGAAGTCGGGCTTTTCGATCCGCTGTTGATTGAGAAACACGTACTTGCCGCGAATGAGCACGTCGGTGCGGTTGTCCACCTGCGGGCACAACTCCTCGGCGGCATTACGATCCAGTTCGCTGGGCCGCCGCGACATCTCGTTGCGAAAACGCGGGATGACCACTTCCCGATTGACCGTGGCCAGAATGTTGATTCCGATCGCCGCCAGGATCACGGGGGCGACCACGCGGATTCGCGGGATGCCGGCCGCCATCAAGGCCGTCAACTCGTTGTGCCGCTGGATCCAAGTGACCGTGAACATGGCCGCCATCAGCGTCAAGATGCTGCTGGTGCGATCGAAAAACAAGATCGACTGAAAGCCGTAATAGGCCAGCATCAACTGCGCCACGTGCCCCCCCCGGGCGCAGTTCATGAACGCCTCGATATTCGTGCAGGCGTCGAAGACGACGAACAGGCCCGTCAGACTCAAGAAACAGATGAAAAACGTCTGAAAGAACTGGCGGAGCAGGTAGCGATCGATGATGAGCATCAGCGTTACTCCCCTCGCCCGCAAGTCGCCGCGACCGGTCAGGAAAGAGGCAGGAGGGGGTGAGGGCGGCACGGTCCCCAAAACAGCTATCTCCGGGGCAGCTTAGGGCAATCCGCGACTGCAAGTCAAGGCCGTATTCTTCTCGCGTGCGGCATGGAAGGGAACGCGCGTCAAGACGCCGTGGAAGACGACTGCCCGAGAGCGACGTGGCCCACCGCCGGGGTAGAGTTGCTAACATGCGGCAGCATAGGGACTTGCGCAGGCAGAGAGGCCGCACTCGTGCTTCATGGCGGTTGGGCGCGAGAACGTCTGCGAACCTTGCGCAGTAGAATGAGGCCCCGCCGAGCCGGCCCGTCTTTCCCGGCGGTCTCGGTCGAACCCGTTTGATTGACGCACCGGTTGCCCCGAGTATGCTATGAGTATGCCTTGACGCGGCCCGTGGGCCGCAAGCAGCCGTTGGTTGTAAAAACAGGATTGTCATCCAGGAGAAAAGAGCAGCCATGAAACGACAACTTGCCATCGCCCTGTTCGTTTTCCTGTTGGCCCCGCTGGCCGAGGCGTCTGCGGCCGTTTCCGTACAGACCATTCGCGTGGATGCGGCCTCGCCGGGTCGCGTTTTCGAGGGCATCGGCGCCGTCAGTGCCGGCGGCAATACTTGCCTGCTCAAGGATTATCCGGAGCCCTATCGCAGCGACGTGCTGGATTTCCTCTTCAAGCCGAAATTCGGCGCCGGCTTCCAGCATCTGAAAGTCGAGGTCGGCGGCGGCGAAAACTCCACCTGTGGCTCCGAGCCCAGTCATGCCATCGTCAAGGAGGAACGCGACCATCCCAAGCCGCGCGGCTTCGAGTTCTGGCTCATGCACGAGGCCCGGCAGCGGAATCCCAAGATCATCCTGGACTGCCTGCCCTGGTCCTATCCGGCCTGGTGCGGCGGCGCCTTCACCCAAAATAGCGCCGACTGGTACGTCTCGTTCCTCAACTGCGCGAAGCAGACCTATGGCCTGCAACTGGATTACGTCGGCGCCGCTTGGAACGAACGCTCCACCGACCCGAAGTGGGTTGTGAACATTCTCCGCCCCACCTTGAACAAGGCCGGCTACGGCAAGGTCAAATTGCATGGGCCCGATCACAACGGGCAATACTGGCAAATCTTCGACCAGTTCGACGCCAACCCGGCGTTTCGCGATGCCTTGGATGCCGTCTCCTATCACATTTATGGTATGCCGGCCGCCACCGAAAAGGCCAAGAAGTCCGGCAAACCCCTGTGGATGTCGGAAACCACCGGCGGCGGCGGCGCGGGCGAACTGCGGCAGATGATCAAGTTCTACGTGAGGGATCGCATCACCAAGTTTGAAACCTGGTGCCCGGTCGCTTCCTGCTATGAAGGGCATACGGGCTTCGCTTGGACCGGTTTCGTCCTGGCCAACCAGCCCTGGTCCGGCCACTATGAAATTCCCGAGGGGGTCTGGTACGCGGCCCACGTGACGCAGTTCACCGAACCGGGCTGGAAGCTGTTGGACCCGGGTTGCATTTTGTTCAATCCTAAAAATGACCAGTCCGATGCCGGCTGCATCATGCTCAAGGACCCCAACAGCGACCAGTGGAGCCTGATCGCCGGCACCGCCGAGCCGGTTACCGTCGAGGTGCATCTGGGCGCCGGCCTGGCTTCCGCTCCGATCCACGTGTGGAAGACGGGCGGCAAGGACACCTTCGTCCAACAGGCCGACATCGTCGCGGTGGGCGGTTCCTTCAAGCTGGCCCTGGACGGCGGCTGTGCCTATTCCATCACCACGACCGCCGGCCAGAAGAAAGGCGAATTTCCCCATCCCGGCCCCAAAAAAGCCCGCTTCCCCATGCCCTATCGGCAGACTTTCGCGGCGGAGGCGATTGGAGCCACGCCCAAGTATTTCATGGATCAGAAGGGGACGTTCGAGGTGGCCGACGATGGCCGCGGCGGCCACTGCGCGATGCAGATTCTCCCCACCGAGGGCACCACTTGGGCGAACTGCCTGAAGCCCAATACGATCTTCGGCGACAATTTGTGGGAAAGCTACGAACTCAGTGCCGATGTCAAGATCGCCCGCGGCGACGTGGAAATCGGCGGCCGGCACGACGACGAGGGACAATTCGGCTATCGCTTCACCTTGACCAAGGCCGGCAAGTGGACGCTGAGCTATCACAGCGACGTGCTGGCCTCCGGCGTGCGGGCCGGCTTCGACGGCAGCGCTTGGCACACGATGAAGATCCGCTTCTTCCGCACCCAAATCAAGGCGTTCCTCGATGGTTCCGAAGTCGTCAGCATCGCGGATGCCAAGAAGACCAAGACCCTGCAAGGCCGCTGCTTCCTGGCCAGCACCTACGATCCCAATCGTTTCGGCAACCTCAGCGTGCAGCCGCTCGACGCAGCCATTCCGCCGTCCGGCATGAAGGCCACCTGCAGCAGTTTCGCCGTCGGCGACGAGCCGCAAAATGTCCTGGATGGAGATGCCGCTACCATCTGGCACACGCCTTGGGCCCCGGCGGTTCCGGTTCCGCTTCCGCAGTCCATTACGCTCGACCTGGGCGGCACGTTCGACATCGACACGGTCACCTATCTGCCCAGGGAGGGCGGCGGCAATGGAACCATCACTGCCTACAATCTCTACGGGAGCCTCGACGGCAGCCACTTCCAGCGGCTGGCCGCGGGGAAATGGGAAGCCGATGCGGCCCGCAAGGTGGCAACGTTCCCGGCTGCCAAAGCGGCTTACGTCAAGTTGGAGGCGACCGCGGGAGTCGGCGGCTTTGCTTCCGCCGCCGAGATCCGCGTGTACAAGATGCCTTGAGGAGCGAACGAGAAACAATCTGCGAATTGGGCCCGATCTTCGTAGGGTGCCACTGCTGGCTTGTCCAGCGGTGTTTCTTCGTGGCACCGTGGGAATCCGTGGTTTTTGAAAGGCCACGCGCCCCGTCGAAACCGACATCGACTCCTCGACCAATTTCAAACGCCAGACGGCGACGTACCTCCGGCAATTCCGTTGCCCGTCGCCTGGCTCGCTTCTTCAGCTTGAAAACAGACCCTGGTCAGTGGTAAGGTCAGGCCGAAAAATAAGTTCCCGATTTGCCGTAGCGGAAATAGAAGCCCGAAGCGCAAGCGAG
>CAYYBU010000023.1:0-11972 GCA_964469945.1 uncultured Planctomycetaceae bacterium | reverse complement strand
AGAAACGTTGCCGCCACGGTGCCTGTCCCCTTTTTCCGCAGGCGTTACCCCGCCGCCGGGTCGAGACTGTGACATATGCTGGTCCGCTGGTTTCCATGCGAGTCAGCCGTGACATTTGCCCGGCATGTGACGTGAACTCCTTATCTTAGCGCTGCCCGCTCATCGTGAAATTTCTGATGGCCCAGCACGCGCGCGGCGCTGCACGAGACTGCGAACGGGCTGCGTCTTGCGCCGCTCGAACAAGCAAGGTGTGCCGGAGCTAACACTCCAACGCCAGGTTCGCGGAAAACGGGGACTGGCTCCGTGGCCTAAGCCGGTATGGCATAACCAGAAACGCCGCCGCCACGGTGCCTGTCCCCTTTTTTCGCAGGCGCTGCCCCAGGGCTCGTGACAAACGGGGACAGCCACCGTCGCCAAAGACGCTGTTATGCAGGGAAAAGCGTGATCGAGGCGACGGAGCCAGCCCCCTTTTGTCACGAGTCGCCGGAACAGTTTCTCGCGCATTGGCACATAGCTTGCAAGCAAGGCACCATCGATATTGGCGGCAAATTCGTAACGGGTTGAGAAAGGAGATGACTATGCGAGTGTATTCGTGCGGAACTCCGTGTGCGCGTCAGGTAAGTTTACGTCCACGTTGGATGCGCCCAGTGCTGCTGGTCATGGCCGGCATGACGCTGGCCATCGCCGGTTGCAGCAAGGGGCGCCACGATCGAATCGCGGTGTATCCCGCCGAAGGCCAGGTTCTCTGGCAGGGCACGCCGTTGGCCGGCGCGCAGGTGGTGCTGCTGTCGCCACAGCAGTCCAAGGACGCAAAAACCATCCCTTCCCGGGGTCGCACGGACACCAACGGCAAGTTTCGCCTCACCACCTACGAAGCCGGCGACGGCGCGCCGGAAGGCGACTATGCCGTGGTGGTGACCTGCAATCCCGTGGTGAAAACAGACGACGGATGGGTGGTCGGTCCGAACACTTTGCCGCGAAAGTACGCCAACGTGAAGACGACCGATTTGCGCGTGACCTTGACGAAAGGCCCCAACACGTTGCCGCCGCTGGACCTCAAACAATGAGTGGCAACTCCCCCCTCACCGAGAAGAGTCATCGAAAGGAGGAAGCCTTCGCATGAATACGTGTAGATGATCCAAGCAGGAGTGCAGTTCTTTCTTGATCTCGGTATTTGGTAAACATGGAAACATTTTCATTAGGAGAAGTACGCATGCAAGTGCGCATTCAGAAACGAAGCGGTTTTACCCTGGTCGAATTGTTGGTGGTCATCGCGATCATCGCCACCCTGGTCGGCTTGCTGCTGCCGGCGGTGCAGCAGGCGCGCGAAGCCGCACGACGGAGCTCGTGCCAGAACAACTTGCACCAGCTTGGCTTGGCGGTCCAAAACTACAGCGACAGCAACGGCTACCTGCCTTCCAGCATCCGGCCGGCCAACGCCACCAGTTCGACGGTGCGCGTCTCGACGCTCACCTTCCTGTTGCCCTTCATCGAACAAAACAACCTTTACGCGAACTACAATCAAGCCTACAACTGGTGGGAACCCACCGGCGGCAGCGCCGGCAGTTCTGGGAATCCCAACGGGCTGATCACGGCCACCGTCCTCCCGAACTTCATCTGCCCCTCGTCGCCCAATCCGGCCCGGCTGGACGGCGATCCGGACGCGAATCCCGACGCGCCCGTGGTGGCGGTCACCGACTATGGCGCCACCATCGGCGTCGACCCGGCCCTATCCACGGCCAACCTAGTGGCAAGTTCCGGCACGGCGTCCGGCGCGTTGTATCGCAACGGCGGCACCGCCAGCAACCCCCGTCTGGCCGACATCACCGACGGCCTTTCCAACACCATCCTGTACGCGGAATCGGCGGGCAGGCCCTACATTTACCAGAACGGCGTCAATACGAGCATCGTCAACGGCATCGATGAGGTGGCCACCGCCCACGTCAACGGCGGCGGCTGGTCGCGTCCTGCCAGCGAGTTGATTATCCGCGGCTCCGACGTGACCGGCACGATACCGGATGGCCCCTATGCCATCAACGTCACCAACGGCTTTGCCTCCGCATATGGCGATGCCGGCGCGACCAAGGATCCGGTCTTCGCCCAGCTTCCCACCGGCGAGGTTTACGCCTTCCATCCCGGCGGGGCCAACGTCGTGCTGGCCGACGGCTCGGTCCGCCTGCTCGCTAAGAACACCAGCATCGCGGTCTTGGCCGCGCTGGTGACCCGGGCCGGCGGTGAGGCAACCACGCAGTCGGTCTATGCGCCGTAGTCCAACCCGTTGCGTTGCGCAGGTGGAGGTGACCATGGCGATGGCACTCCACCTGCGCACGCCGGTTCATCGCTGTATCCGGCACACTCCGTGTGCCGTACGGGCAGCACGCGGGGTGTGCCGGGGACGTTCCTGTGACCGTTATTGATTTGCTGGTCCTTAACTCCCCTCGCCGCTAAACGTACGAGGACGAGCTTAACGATAGGAGCCCTTCCATGATCGCAACGACCAGAGAAAAGATTTCACGCCGTCGTGGTTTCACCACCGTCGAGTTGCTGGTGGTGATCAGTGTCATCGGCGGTCTGATGGCGCTGTTGTTGCCGGCGGTCCAAAGTGCCCGCGAAACCGCCCGGCGCATCCAGTGCGCCAGCAACATGCGGCAACTGGCCCTGGCGGCGCTGAATTTTCAGTCGGCCCAGGGCGCCTTCCCGCCGGGCCGGCAGGGCGACCCGCGCAGCGCGGCCACGTGGGGGCATATCGTCTACCTGCTGCCCTTCCTGGACGCCAACGTGCTGTTCAAGAAACTCGACCTTACCAAGCCCTCCACCGATCCGGCCAATGCTATCCTGCCGATGGCGCCGCTGCCGTTTCTGCGCTGCCCCTCGGACACGGACCGGCTCGACGACTCGGCCGACCCCCAGGCGCTGCCCGGTTGGACGAAAAACAACTACCGCGGCAACGCCGGCAACGACATCGGCCAACTCGATGTCAACGGCAAGGAGCAGAACAACGGCGTCTTCCTCACCAATCGTCGCGTGAGCGTGGATCAGATCACCGACGGCCAGGGTGCCACGGCCCTGTACAGCGAGGCCCTCTTGGGCGACGGCGACAACGATACCATCTCATCGCCCGGCGACTGGCTGACCATCTCGCCGGCCACGGTGAACAGTGCCGGCATTTACGCCGCCCTGCGGACGGTAACGCCGGGCTCGGGCTCCGGCAATCGGCAGTCGTGCGCGGGCGCCACCTTCATCTTCGGCAACTACAGCGATTCCCGCTACAACCACATCATGCCACCCAATGGCCCCAGCGGCGTGGTCCCCGGCGGGCTGGATCTGTTTACCGCGATCAACAACGGCGCCCAGGCAACCACGGCCTCCAGCCGCCACATGAACGGCGTCAACGTCGCGCTGGCCGATGGCTCCGTGCGTTTCGTGCGGAACACGATCGACCTGAGCACCTGGCAGGCGTTGGGCAGCGTCGCCGGCGGTGAGATCCTGTCGAAGGATTTTTGACTCAACTCCCCACTCCCGCCCGGCGGGAGTGGGACCGGGGGTGAGGGCATTTGGCACTGTCAGACATCTTGGGGCTCAGCGTCGTAGGCCCACAAGTTGCGTCAGAAAAAGTGGTGGCACTCGCTCCGCTCGACCACCCTACTGCCCCACAAGAATTGTAGCAGGCACACGCCGTGTGCCGTCCGCCACCGCATACGGCGTGTGCCTATTGCCATGCGTCCCTACGGCCTGCTTGGCCCGGGCGGCAGCACGCGCGTCGGCACCACATGCGTCGGCTGCGGTTCGCCGTGCTTCGGCGGCAGCACGGGCGGCACTGGGGGCCCTTGCGGCGACGCCGTACCGCGCTGGCCAATGTCCATGTCTTCGCCGAAGTAATACTTGCGGGCCTCGGCGTTGCTCAAGACCTCGTCCGGCCGGCCGTGACACAGCACCTTTCCCGCGCGGATGACGTAGCTGCGGTCGGTGATTTGCAGCGTCTCCCGCACCTGGTGGTCGGTGATGAGAATGGCGATGCCGTCCGTGCGCAGGCTGCGAATGATCTTCTGAATGCTGGCGATGGTCACCGGGTCGATGCCCGTGAAGGGCTCGTCCAACAGAATGATCTTGGGGTCGGAGACCAGCGCGCGGGCGATTTCCAAGCGCCGCCGCTCACCGCCGGAAAGCGACAGCGCCAGCGACTTGCGCAGCCGCGCGATGTCGAACTGCTCCAGCAGTTGGTTGCAGCGGGCCGTGCGGCGGGGGCGGTCGAAATCGAGCATCTCCATCACGCCCAGCAGATTCTGCTCGACGGTCAACTTGCGGAAGACGCTCGATTCCTGGGCCAGATAGCCCATGCCGCCCTCGCGGGCGCGGCGATACATGGGCCAATCGGTGATGTCCACGCCGCCCAGCCGCACGCGGCCGGCGTTGGCGTCGATCATGCCGCAGGTCATGCGGAAACTGGTCGTCTTGCCGGCGCCGTTGGGGCCCAGCAGGCCGACAATCTCGCCGTGGTCCACGCAGAAATCGACCTTGTCGACCACACGCCGCGTGCCGTAAATCTTCACCAAGCCGTGGACTTCCAGCATGGGCTTCTTGTCCACTGGCCCCGGCAGCGGTTCCACGGGCTTCGGTTTCAGCAGGTTTTGCACTTCCGGCATGGCTATCTTACGAACCCCATCTTGCGGAAGTTCGGGAAAAACGGGAAGGGGATGTCTTTCCCCAGAATAGTCACCTTGTCCCACGAATGCGGCCAATAGATGAACAACGCCTTGCCGATCAGCAGGTCGCGGCTCACCCACCAGTGGTCGCTGCCCCACAAGCGGCCGTCCTTGCTCTGCGCGCTATTGTCGCCGAGCACGAAAAACTGGTCCGGGCCCAAGGGAAACTCCACCTGGTTCACGTCGCGGAAGCGATCCCAGGTAAGCGGGTCGGCCAGGTCGGGAGAGAGGTCGGTGTAATCGGTGATCGGCTGCCGATCCCGGCCCGGATACTTCTCGGCAATATAGTAGTTGTCGCGGAGCAGCTTGAGGTGGCTGACTGTCACGTCGGCGCCCTGGCTGGCAATGCCGGCCGGCGAAAGCAAATCGGCCGCTTGTGGGAACTGGTCGCCAAGCACGCGCGAATCGTAGCTGGTCGGGGCGTCGAACATCACCAAGCTGCCATCGACCCAGAGAAGCAATTGATCTTCGGCGTTGGAAAACATGACGCGGTGCGAGCCGCGGCCGCTCAGCGCCGTCGCCGCCGTGGGACGGAACGCCGCCGTGTCCGGGCCACTGATGGAAAACGCCGCCCGACCGCTGGCCAGGTCGATGCGGCAGCGGAACTGGCGGCCCCCTTTGACCAACTCGAAGACCACCTGACCGGCGTCGCCGTGGCTGTCCAGCGTACACTCGACGGCCAGGTCGCCAACCCAATGCATGCCGAGGCTTTCCGCCCCCGGCGGCTCATACTGCTCGCGGCCTGTGTTGTAGGCGACGAAGTCGGAAATCAGACTGGTCCGCAGCGGCGTCTGCAAAGCGCCCTGCTGCATCATCTCGTGCCACTGCTCGAACGAGGGGACCAGGTGCCGATAGCGCAGCCAGGCTTCGCCCGCGGCCTTGCCGCCGGCCTCGAACGTGGCGCCATCGGACGAAGTCCAATCGCTGCCGCTCCAGCGCGCCGGCCAGCCGTGCTTCCGAATGGCCGGCGTCAGGTCGTTGTCGAAAACCGGCTGCAGCGTGGCCAGCAGTTTCGGCGGCGGCTTGCGGGCGATCTCGAAGGGCTTTTTCACGTCGTTGCCCTGCCGAATCCACAAGGCCCCATGGCTGATGCGAACCGTCTCGCCCGGCAAGCCGACCAAACGCTTGATGAAATTCTGCGTAGCGTTGTCCGGATAGTGGAAAACGACCACGTCCCAACGTTTGGGCTCCTCGAACTGGTAACAGAACTTGCTCACCAGGATGCGGTCGCCATTGTAGGAAGGGTAGGAGCCGTGCCCCAGGTCGGCCGTATAGCGGCACATCGGACAGGTGGCGCTGCCCACGATGGCCGGTGTTTCCACCGCCTCCTCGCCGTTGCGCTCGGTCTTGTCGCTGGCGCTGACCTGGTAGGGATATTGGCACTCGGGACAATTCAGGTCCTTGTGGCGGCCCATCAACGTCGGCGCCATCGAGCCGGTGGGAATAACGAAGGCCTCGGCCTCGAAGGTGCGAAAGAGAAAGGCCAGCACGAAGGCCACGACGACCGATTCGATCGTCTCGCGAATGGCGGCCCCCGAAGGCACGTGCGAGCCGGCCGTAGTGACGGCTGGCGACGCCTGCTCGTGTCCAGCAGGGTTCTCCGCGATGGATTGGCCGTGGCGCGATTTCACGTCGGATGATTTTCGTTTCGACATGGAGAACAAGGGGCAGGGGGTTGGGGACTAACTAAATAGAGTTTCGTGATTCCAGGAGAAATCTCTGTAGGGAACGCCCTCTGTGGCGTTCCGGGCGCTGCTGGCGAAACGGAACGCCGCGGAGGGCGTTCCCTACACGGTTCGGTTGCGAGCCTCCTGGAATCACGAAACTCTATTTAGGGTGGGCCGAGCGCAGCGTGCCCCACCATGTTTCCTGATCCAATTGGTGGGGCTCGCTGCGCTCGAACCACCCCAACAAGCTTCCGACTTCTGAAGCAACAACGATCTATCAACGAATATACCGCATTCGGGCCGACTCGGGAACTTGAAAATGCCACGGCCCCCATTGGGCGTGTCGGGCGGGAAAAATGATCGCCACCGGCTTGCCGATCAAGTTCCGCTCGCTGACCCCCGCCCAGGTGCGGCTGTCTTCGGAGATCGAGCTATTGTCGCCCAAAAGAAAATATTCCCCCGCGCCCAATCGCAGCGGCTTATCGACCGCCACCCGATGCCCCCCATGTCGAGGGCCCGTATAGAAAACATCCCGGTACACGCGGACTTGCTCCACGACCGCCTCCAGCCTTTTCGCACCGATGGCCAGCGGCTGCGTCGGCGGCGTGCCGGCCGCTGCGGCTCGCTCGTAAGGCTGGACGACCAGCGTCCGGCCGTCGAGCGCCAGCAAAAACTGCCGATCGACGAGAGAAACCTCGATCGTGCAGCCATTCGGCGGCAGAATCAGCCGGCCAGCCGCCCCAGGTAGAGGCCGGCCATTGTGCAGCACGGCGTAACGCTCCCCCACGGGATTGATTTCCGCCTGAAATTCCTCCTGGCCGTCGCTGGCCCAGAGAAACAGGGACCCCGCACCAGACACCTTCGCCACCCGCAACGAAAGCAGCAAATCGGCGACCGCATGGACATCTTCCTCGCGTCGCGGCTTGACCTGGTTGTAGCCGCAGAGGTCGGTCACCGCTGTGGGAACGACCTCGCCCGGCCGATTGCCGCGGCGGCCATGATGATAGACCAACCAATCGATCGCCTGTTCGTCGGGCGTGGCGGGATGGCTGAAGCGGCCGGCGGTGAACTCCCAACCGCTCTGCGGGCTTTCGGCCTGCCAGCGTGGCGGAGGCGGCGGTGCCCGGGTGGGAAGTTCACTGGCATCGTTGACCAGCACGGCCATCGCTCGCTGCTGGGCGAGCGTCTTGCGGCAGATCTGACCATCCACGTAGACGTCGCCATCGCGGATCTGGATCGATTCACCCGGGAGACCCACGACCCGTTTGACGCACAGGGCCTCGGGGCGATCGGGCTGCCGCAGGGCGACGACCTCCCAGCGCCCCGGCGGCCGCAACCAGTATGCCGTACGATCGATCAGCACCCGATCGCCAGCCAGATCGGCCGCCGCATCGACGCGATTCCCCGCATAGCCGCAATTGGGGCACACGGCCCGATAGGCGGCCGAATCGGAAACGGCGTCGCAGGAGAAGCGATGGCCACAGTCGGCGCAAACGATGTCGCGGTGCCGGCCCAGCAGGGTTTCCGCCATCGAGCCCCCGGCGATCTGGCAGCCTACGGGAAAGCCCTCCAGGAACCAGGTTCGCAGCATCGCGAGGGCCGCCAGCAGCAGCACCGCCAGTTCGACGGAGCAGCGCAGGCGGCTGCGGCGTATGGGGGGAAGCGGAGTCATAGCGTGATTCGGTTCGTGGCCAACATACCTCTATGTTGACCGATTGCAGCGAGAATCACAACCGTCCCGTTGCTTGCGGAATCCACCTGCGGGGGCTGTCCCGATTTTTGTGGCTGGAGGCCACGAAAATGGGACTGTCCCCCCTCGGCCGCACGGTTGACACAGAAAACCGTGCAGGTCCACCTGCGCAATATTGAATCAGGGACTGCCCGGCTCCCGGGGCAGATCACGAGGATAGGGCAACGGCGTCCGCGGCGGCACCGGCTGGCGATAGCTCTCGGCCCAATCCTGCCGCTCCTCCTCGCTGGCATAGAAGCGCAACCAGACGTCGCAGTCGCCCCCGGCGCCGGTGCAATCCCAATGCAGGTAGTTGCTCGGGTAGTCGAGCTTCTTTTCCCGCGCCGGCAGGATGTCGCGAAAGATCAACCGATACAGGTCGCGATCGCTCAAGTGGTCGGTGAAATCCAGCACGATGCGTTTCAGGAAGAGCTTGCGAATCACCTCGCCGAGGATCTGGTGCAGGTCGGCGTCGCTCAGCGATTCGGGCCGCGGCAGCCGCAACTCGGGCTCGAACCAGCGGTAGATGGGCAAGATGGGCGCCTGCTCCCAGGCCAACATGGAGGCGAGAAAATCGTTCTCCTTCGCCAGCGTCCAGTGCTGTACGTTCACCCGGCTGATCGATTCATCGAAGTAGCGTTCCAGTTCGTCGCGCAGCTCGGCATTGCGCAGCAACTGCTCGACTTCATCCGGTTTGGGACGGCGCGAACTATGCATGGAGAGGAGACTCCCGGGAAAAAGATTCGCGGCCCCGCCAATCACCGTGACTGAGCGAGTGCCTCGATACGTTCCATGCTATCCAGGGCGGGGCCATTTTCCAAGCAGCCGACATGAGTAAATCCGCCACCCGGCGCGGATTCTACGACTCCTCGTCCGCTACCAAGGTTACAGACACCCCAAACCATCATCGTTTGACGCTTTGTCGGCAAACCGTATCCGGCACACTCCGTGTGCCGCCGGCCGACGGCACACGGAGTGTGCCGGATACGTTCTACTCCAACCGGTGACGAAACATCCAGGCGGCCATCGGCAGCATTACCGCGGCGATCAGCGCCAGCGGCCACAGGTCGGGCAGCAAACGGCCCAATCCCGTCCCTTCCAGGTAAACCCGCTGCGCGATGTCGATGGCGTACCGCGGCGGGTTGACCAGTGCGACGCGAAAACGCCCCCGCAGGCTTGATGGGGCTTCTGTGGCGGATGCCCCAGCCGGAAGAATTATGTGCCCGACTGCTCTTCTTCGATTTCGTGCTCGATGGCGGTGATCTTCTCGATGCGGCGGACATGGCGGCCGCCTTCGAAGGGCGTCATCAGCCAGAGCTCGATCATCCGCCCGATGAGCCGCTCGCCGAGCAGGTCGGCCGACAGGCAGAGGACGTTGGAATCGTTGTGGCGGCGGCTCATTTCGGCCGTCAAGTCGTCGTGGCAAGGGGCGGCCCGCACGCCGGGGAACTTGTTGGCGGCAATGCACATGCCCAGGCCGGTGCCGCAGAGCAGAATGCCCCGGTCCGCCTCGCCGCGGCTGACTTTTTGCGCCACCCGGGCCGCAATGTCGGGGTAATCCACCGCCTCATCGGTGAAGGTCCCCATGTCCTCCACCTCGTGGCCCAGCCGCTCCAGCAGATCGATGACCCGCGCGCGAACCGGATAACCGCGATGGTCCGTACCCACGGCAATACGCATGACAATCAAATCCCAAGGATCGGGTTCGTTCAAAATTCCAGTTCGTTCAGGCGGAGTTGCAGCTCGGCGCGGATCTGCGCGGCACAACGCTGATAACGCTCCACCGGCCCACCGATCGGGTCGCACACGTCCGACTCGTCGGCGCACAGCAACATGGTCCGCTCGGCGGCGCTGGGCCATTGGGCCACGATGGCGTCGCGGTGCGTCCGCGTCATGGCATAGATCAGGTCGGCATGCCGCACCAGGGGCTCCGTCAGCGGTTGCGTTTCATGGTCGGCAAGGTCCAGATCCATCGCCGCCATGATCTCGACCGCCTCCGCACTGGCGCGGCCACCCATCGAAGCGGCAATGCCGGCCGACATGACCAGCACGCCGTGGTCCTCCAACTCGTGGAGCGGACAACCCAGCCGCTTGGCCAGGATCTGCCGGCAAATGGCCTCCGCCATGGGGCTGCGACAGGTATTGCCCGTGCAGACGAAAAGAACCATCAGGCTGGCCAGCCGCTGCAAGGTCTTTTCCGGCACGACCCCGGGGCGGAGGATCTCGTACTGGTTGCCTTGCACGCGAACCACCGACGAAGGCTCGCCAAAGCGGCACGGTCCGTCATCGAGAATCAGATCGATCCGGTCGCCCAAGCTTTCCAGCACTTCGTTGGCCGTGACGGCGTCGGGCTGGCCCGTCAGATTGGCACTGCTGAGGGCCAACGGTCCGGCCAGCATGTGGAGCACGTCGAGGATCACCTGATGGCCCGGTACGCGGAGGCCCACGGTTTGCTGCGGTGAGACCCACTGTCGCACCCCGGCAGGCAATTGGTGCAGCAGGCTTTCCGGATGAGAATCGTCCACGACCAGCGTCACGGGCCCCGGCCAACAACGTCGCGTCAGCCGCTGCGCCAGGCTGCTCATGTCGGGGACATAATCGCGGGCCTCATCGGCACTCTTGATGGCCAACGTCAGCGGGTGGCCGCTGCGGCGACCCTTGACCTCGACCAGCCGCTCGACGGCTTGCTCGTCCAGCGCGTGGGCTGCCACTCCATAGACCGTCTCCGTGGGAAAGGCCACCAGTTTTCCTTCCGCCAGGGCCTGGACCGCTTCACAGACCACATCGCGCCAATCGTCCGCGTTTCGCAATTCGATCGTGTGGGCCGACATAAGGATTACCAGCGGGGGTCAAAGACAGCGGGGACTAACTCATCTAGCGTGGGACAATGGACACCGACCGGGCACCGTGCGCAACATGGTCGGCGAGGCCCACCTCGTATGCGGCACACTCCGTGTGCCGCATACATTTCACCCCTCCTCTCACTATACCGATCCGCCTGCGCCGCAGTCAACCCACAGGGGCTAGGGAAAGCGGGGCACAGGAAATAAAGGTGCATAATTCCGGGACGAAATCACGGTAGGGAACGCCCTCAGCGGCGTTCCGGGCGCGACCGCAGGCGTAGTTTTGCCCTGGCTCACGGAACGCCACGGAGGGCGTTCCCTACAAGTTTACGGCGTCTTGGCAATCTGCCGATCCCACCAGGCTTGCAGCCGTTTGCGGGCGTCGGCCGAGGTGAAACGGCTCCCCGCAATGCGAAATTGCGCCAACAACGGTTCCGGAACCGGCTGGATGTCGAACGCGGCCGCTCGTTGCCCGCGCCGCTTCAACAACAGGGCTGCCGCCGTGGCCCCCAACTCGGGACCGTCCGGGCGGCCCTCGACCAGCGTCTCGGTTTGGCTGGCGATGCCGGCCAGCCAGGCGTCGACCTCCGGCCAAGGATCGCGGCCCGCGATGGACAGTGCGGCCAGCCAGGGCAGCCGATACGGTGCGGCCGAGGTGGGCGGCAGGCAGCGGTGCTGCCGCAGCGCATCCAGCAGGCCCGGCACGGCATCTTTCGTGCCGTCCACGGCCAGCAACCCACAAATCAGGCCGTTGCGGCTCGATTGCACGCTAAACCGATAATTCGGCTCGGTCGACCATTGCTGATCGTCCACGAGGTTGAGATATTTCCCCGCGAATCGCGACATTTCCCGGACGTCGAGCTGGCCCAACATCCAGACTTCGCTCCGGCTGAGGGGCCGCTTTTCCGCTAACATGCGATCCAGGGTCCGCCGGCTGAGCGTCGCTAGCCGCCGGGCCTCGCCGCTCTTGCTCACAGACGCATAGAGCATGCGCCGCCGCGGCGTGGGCAGATTGACCAGGTGGAACAAG
>CAYYBU010000022.1:0-12028 GCA_964469945.1 uncultured Planctomycetaceae bacterium | reverse complement strand
CGACGCTGTGCCACAAGACCGCGGTGGTACCCATCGAGTGCGTGGTGCGGGGCTATCTGACCGGTTCCGGCTGGCAGGAATATCAGCGCAGCGGTAAGGTCTGCGGCTTGCGATTGCCGGCCGGGTTAACGGAAAGCGCGCGGCTGCCGGAGCCCATCTTCACGCCCTCGACCAAGGCCGCCACGGGACACGACGAGAACATCTCCTACGAGCGGATGGTGGAGTTGGTGGGCCGCGACGTTTCCGAAGAGTTGCGGCGTCGCAGTCTGGAGATCTTCCAGCGTGGCGCCGACTACGCAAGGCAGCGCGGCATCCTTATTGCCGACACCAAGTTCGAGTGGGGGCGGATCGACGGGCGAATCATTCTCATCGACGAGGTGCTCACGCCCGACAGTTCACGTTTCTGGCCAGCCGACCAGTATGAGGCGGGCCGCGGCCAGCCTTCCTTCGACAAGCAGTTCGTCCGTGACTGGCTTTCGGCCAGCGGTTGGGACAAGAACAGCCCCCCCCCTGCCCTGCCCGACGAAATCATTGTCAAGACACGGGCGAAGTACGGCGAAGCGTATGAGCGGCTGACGGGGAAGAAGTTCACCAGCAGATAATCGTTTGCTGCTGGCGGGAGGAGAATCTCGAACTGGAAGGTGGGCGTTGCGGGCTGCCTGCGATGTTCTACGGAAGCTCCTTTTTGGCCACCTTCTTTGGCGTCTTCGTGGCCGCCTTCTTCGGCGTCTTCTTGGCTTTTTTCTTTGGCGCCTTCGTGGCTTTCCGCGCGGCAGCCTTCGTTGCCCGGGCGCGATTCTTAACGACCTTCTTCTTTGCCGGTTTTTGACGGGGTCGTTTGGTTTTCTCGCTACGTGTGGTTGGCGATGGCCGCTCGGCACTGGCCGCGTCGAGATCGATGCCAAATACGTCGGAGAGTTCGCCTGCGGCAAGCCGTTTTGTCGTTCCGCCGGAGGTTGCGGCGGAAACGGCCGCCGCGGCGTCGGCGGCGATCAGTTCCTCATGGTCGACGCCACGCAATTTGAATAGCAACTCGGGTTGGTGGTCGAGCCGCGAGCCGACGCCGTAGAGGACCGCAGCCACGTGTTTACACATTTTGGCCGAGTCGGGACAACTGCACCGCAGCGCAATCTCCCCGGGGAGCGGAAAGAGACCGGTTTGGCGATCCGTCACGACCTGCATGACATGGTCGGAGAGGTTGCCTTGAAGCAATTCGATGAGCGAACCGATCTGGCCGGTACAGCGACTTTTGACGTCGCTCCACTTCTTGGCCGCCAGTGTCTTGATCGTGATGTGAACGTTATACAGTTCCGAACCGCTGACGTGCGCCTCGATTTGGCCCTGGTTGATTGCCAGGTGGCAGACCGAGCCGTTGCGGACGTAGGTGCGGCCGCGCGGCAAGCGGTTCTCGTAGTCGCTGAAGGATTCCAGGTGATGGCACCAGGCTTCGCCCCAGAAGGTCTGGGCGATTTTGCGGCCCTCGATCTGGACCGGCCGGATGTCCACCCCTTTTTTGCGCAGGGCGTCCATTTTCTTCATCGCGCGTCGGCGACGCTCGGCCACCGAAACGTATGGCTTCCAGTCGTTGTAGTACCACGACATACGGCCAGTTTCCTCCTTGACGAATTATGGGGCCGAACCATTTCCGGCTCGTCCGACTGACACGTACCGCGCAGCCCTGCCCCTGGAATTTTTCAGGGCAACGATTTCTGAATCGCTCGCAGGGCAGCGGCAGCGGCGGTACTGACCGTTTGGTCTTCGTCTTTGAGGGCCTGCTTCAGCGCCGGCACAGCCGGCTTGGCCAAGGGGCCCAAGGCGGCCAAGGTCTCGGCCGCCGCCAGGCGATAGGGAACGGCCGCGCTGCTCAGACCACGGATCAATACGGGAACGCACTTGGCCAGACACTCCGGGTTACCGGCCTCGATGCGAACCAGCGCCCAGGCCCCGATCAAGGCGATCGAGTCGTCGTCGCTGCCCAGCACCTTCAGCAGCGCCGGTTGGGCGGCGACTGCGGCGGGACCAATGCTTCCCAGTGCGTAGACGATACCGTAGCAGCCCGCGGCGTCGCGCTGCTGCAAGGCTTTGCTCAAGGCCGGCACGGCTCCTTTGGCGGCGGGGCCAATTTTTGCCAAGGCCATCAAGGCCTCTTCTTGGGTCCGCGGATCCTTGTCGTCGATCAGCCCCGCCAAGGCATCGACGGCCGGGGCCGCCGCCGCACCCATCTGGCCGAGAATGTAAGCCACACGAGCCCTTGCGCGCGGGTACTTCAACGCCACAACCAGCTTGGGAACGGCCGGGGCGCCGAGCCCGGCTATCGCATCCAGCGCTGCGGCGACGACTTTCTCGTCGGCGTCTCGTAGCACCTCCTCCATCACGGGCAGGGTGATATCCGGTCCCGGGTTCAACACGGCCAAGGCATTCGCGGCCGCCGCCCTAACGCGCGGCTCCGGGTCCTTGAGCATCTTGGCCAGGGCCTGCGTCGCCCGTCGCAGATATTGCTTGCTGTCGAAGTGGAGTTTCGCCGTAGCCCAGATGCTCGCCACGCGGACAATCTTGTCCGGATCGTCGAGAGCGTGCTTGCGGATTTTCGCTTCGGCCTCGTCGGACACGTTGCCGATGCACCCCAGCGCATAGACGGCCGCCGCACAGGTCAGCGTGTCATCGAGCGCGGGGACGATGTTCGCCGACGCGGGGGCGGCCGCCGGGCCGATCGCCGCCAACGCCAAAATCGCCTCGCGGCGGACCTCGACATGCTGGTCGGTAACCAACTTCGCCAGCGCAGGAACCGCTGCCTTGCTCTGGGGGCCAAGGTCGCGAAGCACCAAGCAGGCCCAGTAGGCGCTCTTTTCGTTCTTCAGGGCCGCAATCAGGAAGGGCACGGCCTCCTCGCCCGCCTCGGCCAGCGCATTCATGGCGCGAGTACGCACCCCCGGATCGGCATCGGCCATCAACTTGGCGAACAGCGGCACGGTCACCTTGGGGCCCGGCCGCAGTTGCCGCAGGGCCGCGCTCGCCTGACGGCGGACCGCCGGGTCGCGATCGCCGACCAGCTTCATCAGTTCCAGCACCGCGGGCTTGGCCGCCTCGCCCATTTGCCCCAGCGCGTGAGCCGCATGCACCCGCACGACCGGGGAGACGTCGTGCAATGCCTCCGTTAGGGCCGGGACCGCGCTCTGAGCCTTCGCCCCCGCGGCCGCCAACTGATCGGCGGCCGTCGCGCGGGCCGCCTCGTCGTTGGATTTCAGACTGGCGACCAGTTGCGGCACGGTCGTTTCCGCCGCCACCGCCGCAGCAGCAGCAACAGCCATCGACAGCCCCAAGATCACGCTCCCCGCGCGCAGATATCGCATTGTCTTTCTCCGTTGGCAAAGTCGAGTGATCGAGAAAACGTTCGCCCTCAGGTCGCCTTCATCGCTTCATAGGCGAGGCTCTGCAAAAAGTCTTTGGCGGTGATGTACATGGCCGCCGGCATTTGGCGAACCTGCCGTTTCAAACTCTCCAGCATGGCCGTGGTTGCGCTGCGGGCCTCCATGCGATCCTCGAAGCCGATCCCGCCACGTTCCGCCCGCTTGGCGAAGATCGCGTCGAGCGTCTTGCGGTTTTCCGAAAACTGCTCCTGCGTCAGCGCGTCTGGCCAAGTGATCCGACCGTCACTGAAATTCAACTGCGCCGTCGCGAGCGGCTTCGGGCATCCCATCTGGGCGAAACGCACCAGTTGCTCCTCGGTCGGCGCCGGACCGCGTTCCTTGGCCCGCGCGGCCCGATTGACCTCGCGCATGTCGAAATAGGCCGACGTCCACTGCTGACGGTTGAGGATTTCCTGATGCTGGGCCTGGGTCATGTTGATGGCGGCCTGCGAGGTGTTCAGGTTGTACTGGCCAGCCGAGCTAATGACGTCGCCGAGACCCCGGGCGTAACTCTCTCCCACGGTCGATGCCTGATCCATGACGACTTGGCCTTGGCCGATGCTCACCCAGCCCAAGCCGATCAGCGCCAAAACGATTCGATTGCACAACGCGCCACGGCTTCTCATGCGGCACCCCCTTCGTTCTCTTTGGCGGAGTAGTTGCAGACAATCCATAGTATCTTAAACTACTAAGATTATAGCACTGCGGCAAGCCCCCCCTACCGTGGGTCATCGAACAGTTTATGACCCGTGATGACCCAGCCATCGGCTTGGCGGCGCAACTCCACGGCCAGCTTCACCGGAACCGTCCGCTGCGGCCAGTCGCCGTTACGATCCTTCGCGGTCACGACGACGTTGAAGGTGGTTTTGGCCGTCGGCGGACTGGTCAGTCGATTGATCGCGATTTCCAGGGCGCGGATCTTCACTTCCACGAATTCGGCCCGCTGCAAGGCATAGGCGGCCTGCTCCCGGGTGTCGTCGTCCTCGGCCGCCACATGCCGAAGCACGCCCTTGAGGTCGTTGGCCTCCAGGGCCGCGGCCGTATCGTACAGCGTGGCCGCCACCATCTTCCGTTCGGTGGGCACCCAACGCACCAGGGCCAAACCCGCCAACGACACCAGCAGCACGCCAGCCATGGCCAAAAGCAACACGCCGCGGCCCGTGCGCAGCAGGATGACGGCCAGGATCGCCTCGCCGATAATGCCGAAGAGGATCGCCGGCCAAAAACTTTCCAGCAGAAGGTTCATGGCTCAACGATCCTCTTCCTGGAGGCCATCGGGAGATGGCACTTACGCCAAGTCAGCTTGCGCGATTCCCCGAGAAATCGCTGTAGGGAACGCCCTCTGTGGCGTTCCGGGCGCTACCGGCAAAACGGAACGCCACAGAGGGCGTTCCCTACACGGTTCGCTTGCGAACCTCCTGGAACCACGCAACCTTACTTAGCGCTTCATGGGAAACAGCGGTCCGCCGTAGACGGCCGCATCGCCCAAAACCTCCTCGATCCGCAGCAACTGGTTGTACTTCGCCATGCGGTCGGTGCGCGAAGCCGAACCGGTCTTGATCTGGCCGGTGCCCATGGCGACGGCAAGATCGGCGATCGTCGAATCTTCGGTTTCGCCGCTGCGATGGCTGGTGACGGCCGTGTAACTATTGCGCCGTGCCAACTCGATGGCCGCGATCGTTTCGGTCAGCGTGCCGATTTGGTTGACCTTGATGAGGATGCTGTTGGCGACCCCCTCGTCGATGCCGCGCTGCAGCCGCTCGGTGTTGGTCACGAACACGTCGTCGCCGACCAACTGGATCTTGCCACCCACCTTGTCGGTGAGGAGTTTCCAGCCGGCCCAGTCGTCCTCGGCGCAGCCGTCTTCGATCGAGCAGATGGGATACTTGTCGACCCAGGCGGCGTATTTCTCCACCAAGGCGGCCGAATCGATCT
The DNA here is from genome assembly GCA_964469945.1 of uncultured Planctomycetaceae bacterium. Taxonomy (GTDB): domain Bacteria; phylum Planctomycetota; class Planctomycetia; order Pirellulales; family Thermoguttaceae; genus CAYYBU01. Next base: position 6,686 of record CAYYBU010000022.1, on the reverse strand, counting down.
GCTTGCCGTCGATCGAATAGACCTTCTTTTCGGCGTCGTAGAATTCCGAAGCGGCCGGATCCAGAGCGATGAAAACCTGCTTGCCGATTTCGTAGCCCGCCTTGCCCACGGCCTCGACGATCAGATCCAGGGCCTCGGCATTGCTCTTCAGGTCGGGCGCGAAACCGCCCTCGTCGCCGACGTTGGTGGAGAGCTTCTTCGATTGCAAGACTTTCTTCAGATTATGGAAGATCTCGCAGCCGCAGCGGATGGCGTCACTGAAGCAATCGAAGCCCAGCGGCATGACCATGAACTCCTGCACGTCGACGTCGTTGTCGGCATGTGACCCGCCATTAAGGATGTTCATCATGGGGGCCGGCAGGATCCGCGCGCCGACGCCGCCCAGGTAACGGAACAGGGGCAAACCGCAGTGATCGGCAGCCGCATGGGCCGTGGCCAACGAGATGCCCAAAATTGCGTTGGCGCCCAGTTCCTTCTTGTTTTCCGTGCCATCCAAATCGATCATCCGCTGGTCCAGGGCCACCTGGTCCAGGGCGTTCATGCCGCACAATTCGTCGGCCAGTTTGCCGTTGACGTTATCGACGGCCTTAGTGACCCCCTTACCGAGGAATTTTGTCTTGTCGCCGTCGCGCAGTTCCCAGGCTTCATGGATGCCGGTGCTGGCGCCGCTGGGGACGCCCGCGCGACCGGACGAACCATCGGCCAGTTCGACATCGACTTCCACGGTGGGGTTTCCCCGGCTGTCGAGGATCTGTCGGGCGCGGATATCTACGATGGTGGAGCTCATGTTTCGGATGTTCCTTGCTAAAAGAGGCATATTTCTTCCCTTGGTGGGGCGGTTGCGGCCGTCCCACGTTCCCTTGGCATCATCACCCAAGCGGCCCCATTGTGCCCGATCCGCGCCCGCTTGACCAGCGGGGGTGGCGAAAAAACGGGGCAACGGCGGGTGGAAAACGAGTCTCCCCTCGCCCGTACACGGGAGAGGGGCCGGGGGTGAGGGCGGTCGGCCCCTCAAAGGGGAATCCGGGGGGGAATCCGGGGACACGACCCGGTTAATGATGCCCCCGTAGTTTTCTGGCAGTCATAACCACCGGCAGTTGGGCACGCATCGCCCCGGTTCGTAACCGTTCACGGGGCGGACATGGACCTGTCCCCCTCTTCCCCGCCCCGTGAACGGTCACCCCGGTTCCTGCCGGTTTCTGGTAGTTCCGGGGACGCAGTATCTAATTATTGACAAGAGCGGCGGGATTTGGTAAGCTTCGGCCATGGCAAGAATAGCAAGAGTGGTTATTCCGGGGTTGCCTCACCACGTCACGCAACGGGGCAATCGGCAACAGCCCACGTTTTTCAACGATGGCGACTATGAGGCCTATCTGGAGTTGATGGCCGACTGGTGCCGCGCGGAAGGGGTGGTGATTTGGAGCTACTGCCTCATGCCCAATCACGTCCACCTGATCGCGGTGCCCAAGACCGCCGACGGTTTGCGGCGGGCCATCGGCGAGGCCCATCGACGTTACACGCGGCGGATCAATTTCCGCGAACAATGGCGCGGCCACCTGTGGGAAGGGCGTTTCGCTTCCTTCGTCATGGACAAGCCGTATGTGCTGGCGGCGGCGCGTTACATGGAACTGAATCCCGTGCGGGCGAAGCTCGTCGAACGTGTCCGCCAGTGGCCCTGGAGCAGCGCGCGGGCGCACCTGTCGGGCCGCGATGATCGGCTGGTCAAGGTCGCGCCGTTGTTGGCGATGGCCGGCGACTGGAAAGCCCTCTTGAGGAGCGCGGTGCCGGAGGAGGAGCTTCGCGACTTGCGTGCGCACGGGCGCACGGGTCGGCCCTTGGGCAGTGCGAAGTTCTTGGCTCGTTTGGAGCGTCTGGTCGGTAGCGTGTTGACGCCGCAAAAACCCGGCCCCAAGCCGAAATCGCGCAAGCCACGAAGTAGAAAAGTCGCGAGCTAGGTAACGTGCCCCCCGAACTCAAAGGAAGGCAGCGCAGCACACGGCAGTCATAACACCTGACGCCCGCAACAAGTTTATCGTCGATGGAAAGAGCAAGGTTCTTGTGCTGCTCGACTTTCCACCGGAAAGACGTGGATCAGAAACGCCGTTGGAATATATCATTGAGGAGGACCGGCGACGCTACAAGACGGACGAAATTCGGACCGGCAGCCTTGAACAATCGGTGGTGTGGAACGCTCTTGCAGAGAGCTTCCATGAGTCAATAGGTAAAGTGCGGGTCTTTTGCCACCCTGACCATGCCGAGTTTTTAACAGCTTTTCTGAAGCGATCAGAGATAGAGAGTATGCTTGCCCATGCCCTCCATCAGGCTGATACCGAGTAGTGTCCCGCTAAACCGGAGGGAGTTCCGGGGACATCATACGCAATGCATAGGTGCCGGGGACAGCATACACAACTACCCATGTGAAACCTTCTTCAGGTCTGGTTTCTGTCGCCGCAAAACCCGACCAAAGCTTCTTCTCCAGCCGTTTCTGAAAATCGTCGTCTCCAAGTACGCGCCCCGTTCGCTCGGCCAAACCTGCGGACATGCTACCTAATTCTGGCCGGTACCATCGTGGCGTTGGGCGGACGCCTGCCGCGCCCCGTGGGCCGCGGCGCGGGCAGTCAGGCCGGGAAAGTGGCCTGGTTCTCGGGCTTGAAAGCCAACGCCGCGTGACGATACGATGACCGCTGCCGCTACGCCCAAGCCGGCACATGCTCCTTGATAATTCGCGACCGCCGCGGGGGCGGCCAACCCGGAAAAAACGGCTCTTGTTGAGCAACACGTTCCGCACGCAGACGACCGGGGCGGCTGGCCCTGGAGCACGTCCGAACGCCCTCACCCGGCGACCAAGTCGCTGCCCCTCTCCCGCGAGCGGGCGAGGGGAGTTTCGTAGCCGCCGCGGGGGTGGCCAACCCGGAAAAAACGGCTCTTGTTGAGCAACACGTTCCGCGGGCGAACGACCGGCGAGAACATGGTGGGGCTCGCTCCGCTCGACCGACTCTACGGCCTTGGAGCACATCCGGCCGCTCTCACCCGGCGACCAGGTCGCTGCCCCTCTCCCGCGAGCGGGCGAGGGGAGTTTTGCAGCCGCCCGCCCACATGCGTGCGAGGGGAGCCCAGCCGCCCTATTCTTCCTCCTCCTCTTTCATCTGCGCCTTGGCGATGATCTCCTGCTGCACGTTGCCCGGCACCACGTCGTAATGGCTCAACTCGATGGAGTAGCTCCCCTGGCCGCCGGTGATGCTGGACAGGCTGCGGGCATAAGTGGTCACTTCGGCCAAGGGGACGATGGCCACCACGGTTTGCAAGTCGCCGCCGGCGGAATCGATCCCCAGCACGCGGCCGCGGCGGCCCGACATGTCGCTGTTGATGTCGCCCACCTTGCCGCTGGGGACGGTGATCTCGATCTTTACGATCGGCTCCAACAGGCCCGGCTTGGCCTGCTGAAAGACGTTGCGGAAGGCCATCGAGCCGGCCGTCTTGAAGGCCTGTTCCGAGCTGTCCACGGGGTGATGTTTGCCGAAATGGACCTCGACGGCCACGTTCTGCACCTTGTAGCCGGCAATCACGCCGCGCTCGATGCGTTCCTTGAAGCCCTTTTCAATGGCCGGCAGGAAGTTGCCCGGAATGGTGCCGCCCACGACCGAGTCGATCCAGACGAAATTGTTCTCGGCGTCATAGTGATAGGCCTTCAACGAGGGGAAACGCGACTTGACGCACCACTCCTCGATGTTCACGTCCTTGGGCAGCGGGTACATGCGAATGTGGACTTCGCCGAACTGACCGCGGCCACCCGTCTGCTTCTTGTGCCGATACATGCCCTCGGCGTTGATCTGAATCGTTTCGCGGTAGGGGATCTTCGGCTCCTTGGTGTCGACCTCGACCTTGTCGCGACGTTTGAGCCGCTCGCGGAGGATTTGCAGGTGCAACTCGCTCATGCCCGTGACCACCATTTCCTTGGTTTGCGCGTCGCGGTCGACGCGGAAGGTGGAGTCCTCCTGGCAAATCTTGGTGAGCGAGCCGGAGAGCTTGCTCTCGTCGCCCCGACTCTTGGGCGTCACGGCCAGGCCGACCATGGGCGAAGGGAAACTGATCGGCGGCATACACAGCTCTCCCAGCGTCATGCCGGTGCGGAGGTCTTCCATCTTGGTGACGGCCACGATCATGCCCGGCCCAGCGTCGTCGACCGGATGGGTTTCGTTGGCCTGGATCTCGAAGAGCTGGGCCACTTTGAGCCCCTTGCGCAGGCCCTCGGCCTGAAGCGTCTCGTTGTTCTTGACCGTGCCGGAAAAGACGCGGAGGAAACTGATCTTCTGCACGAAGGGGTCGATGCGGGTTTTGAAGACCTGGGCGACCTGTGGGCCGCCCGGCTCGGCTTTGACTGCGACCGTTTCGCCGGTGGCGTTTTTCGCCGTCCGCGCGATCATGTCGGGCGACGGTGTACAGGTGGCCACCGCGTCCAACAGTTCGGTCAACCCACCGCCCGTCTTAGCGGAAACGCAAACGATGGGAATCAGGCTCCCCTGGGCCATGGCCCGCTGGATCAGCCGCGGCAGTTCTTCGTCGGTGGGCGGCGTGCCCTCGAAATAACGTTCCATGACCGCTTCATCCACCTCGATGATCGATTCCAGCAGCGACTGGCTCAACTCGGCCGGATCGACCAGGGCGCCGCTGATGTCGGCCGGAGGTTTCAGCGCGCTGGCCACGCCGCGGAAAGCAGCCCCCTGCCCGAGCGGCACGTTCAGCAACATGCAAGCCTTGCCGAACAACTCCTGAATAGTCTCCACCAGGGTCGAGAAATTGATGTTCTCGGCATCCATCTTGTTGAGCACGACCATCCGCGCCAGGCCGGCCTTCTTGGCCTCATTGAACACCCGCCGGGTGTTGACCTCGATGCCCGACTGGGCGTTGATCACGATGGCCGCCGTATCAACCGCCCGCAAGGCGCCGATCGTCTGGCCGATGAAGTCGGGATAGCCGGGGGTATCGATCACCTGGAAATGCTTGCCGGCGTGGTCGAAATGGACCACGCTCGATTCGATGGTGTACTTGTGGTGCTTTTCTTCTTCGTCGAAGTCGCAAATGCTCGTGCCTTCATCGACGCTGGCCGGCCGGTTGAAAACCCCCGTCACGACCAGCAAGCGATCGACCAAGGTCGTCTTGCCGGCCGATCCGTGACCGCAAAAAGCCAGATTGCGAATGTTCGCGACTTCATACTTTGCCATGGATATTTCCTCTTCAGAGCCTATGTCGGAGAAATAATGGTTTGGTGGGGGGCGCCCGCGGCAGCCGCCGCGAGCGCGCGGGACAACGTCAAGGTGCCCTCGTAAAGCGCCCGGCCGATGATGCAACCCGCCATGGGGACGGCGGCCAGGCAAGCGACGTCTTCTTCCCGGCTGACGCCGCCGGAGGCAATCACCGGCAGATCGACGGCCGCCTGCATCTCGACCAGGGCAGGCACATTCGGCCCAGCCAGCATACCATCGGTGGCAATATCGGTGTAAATCACCGCGGCGATCGGCTCGCCGGCGAACTGCCGGGCCAACTCGGTAGCCGCCACGTCGCTGGTCTCCAGCCACCCGGCGGTAGCTACGCGGCCGTGGCGGGCATCGATCCCCAGCACCAGCCGGCCGGGAAACTGCCGGCACATCTGCCGGAACCAGTCGGGCTGGCGAATCGCGAGGGTGCCGATCACCAGCCGAGCAAGCCCAAATCGAGCAATTGGCGGATGATCGCCTCGCTGCGGATGCCGCCGCCCAGCTCACAAGGAATCCCGGCCGCGGCGACGATGGCGCGGATGCTGGCCAGATTCTCCACTTGACCACTCCGGGCGCCGTCCAGATCGACCAAGTGGAGATGTTCGGCCCCTTCGGCCACCCAATGCCGCGCCATGGCGGCCGGATCTTCGCCGAAAACGGTCTCCCGCTGGTAGTCCCCCTGCTGAAGGCGTACACATTTGCCCCCGCGGAGGTCAATGGCCGGCCAGATTTCCACCCGATGGTCCCCTTTTTCTGGGCTGGGCTACAAGCCGAAACTGTTAATATTGCACACAGCGGAGCGGCTTGCAAGGCGGGTGATGCCACGGCCGGGGAACTGCCAGATTTAGCCACGGATGAACACGGATTAAAGATGATCTGTGTTTCATCCGTGTTCATCCGTGGCTAAGTTTTTCCGGCCGCCCCTAGCCCGCCTCGGCGAAATTCCGCAAAATCCGCAGGCCGTCGCTCTGGCTTTTTTCCGGATGGAACTGGGTGGCATAGATGTTCTCCCGCCAGATCATCGAGCAAAACGGCTTGCCGTAGTCGGTCTCGGTAGCGATCACCTGGGCCTCGCCGGGAACCACGTAATAGGAATGCACGAAGTACACGTAGGTCCCTTCGGCAAGCCCTTCCAACACGGGCGGCCGGCGGCGAATGTTCAATTGATTCCAGCCGATATGGGGGACCGTATACTCCGGCGGCAGGTCGAACCGGACCACGTCGCCGGCCAGCACGCCCAGTCCCCGGTGGCGGCCGTTTTCATAGCCGGTCTCGAAGAGCAGTTGCAGCCCCAGGCAAATGCCCAGAAACGGTTTGCCGGCGTCGATGGCTGCGAGGATCGGCTTGATCAGCCCACGGTGGCCGAGTTCGCTCATGGCGTCTTCAAAGGCCCCCACGCCCGGCAGCACCACCTTGGTCGCCGCGGCCAAC
>CAYYBU010000021.1:0-12265 GCA_964469945.1 uncultured Planctomycetaceae bacterium | reverse complement strand
GCCCATAACCGAACTGGGCCAACAGCGGAATGAACACCGCAATCAGTTCGATCGCCGGCAGCGCGGGACCGAGGCGATGGATCCGGTCGACCAGTTCCTGATAGCGCCCGGGCCACAGGCCGGTCGTGGCGATGGCCAGATGGGCGACGACGAACAGCCCCACCACCACGCCGAGCATCGCATGGATGCGTCGCGGGCACCAGCGGTGGCGACAAGTGCAGGCCGCCTGCTGCGGTCTGTGCATGGGCAGCGCGATGGTTTCGTGCAGCGGCTCGCTCTCACCGGGGGAGACGTGCAGACATGATTTCAAATCGGCCATCGGCAACGAGAATTCCTTTCTTGGCTCGGTCGCCATCCAGCCAGCCGCATTGCTGGGCCGGATAGCTGTCGTACTGCGAAACATAGGGCTTGATGTCCAACACGGGCGTGCCGTCGAGGATGTCCAACTCGCCGACGTGCAGCATGTTGCCGCAAATCTCGTACAACCGCAGCGTGGACAGGCCGATCGGGTTCGGCCGTGCCGGCGCCCGGGTGGCGAACAGGCCGTGCGGGACCGTATCGCGATAGGGAATTACGGTCAGTTTCGGCTGGCTGGCGAGATGGCACCAGAACAGCACCCAGACGCGCTGGAAGCCGTCGAGATCCTGAAGTCCGGCGAGATAGGCATCGAACACTTCGATGCGGCCCTCGCTGCCGGCCGCGCAAAACGGCTGAACGGGCGTGCCGCTGGCGCGTCGGAACGGGGAATGAACGACGCCGATGGGCATTAACTCCATAGATTTCTCCTTCCGGGAAGTTCAATTAATGCGTTCCAGTTCACCGGTTTCCGCCGCGTCGTAGCCGGGCAGGTCGCCGAGCATGCCGCGGTACGACGATGAGCGCACGGTTTCGATCAGGGCCTGAATGCGGGGATCGCCTTCAAGTTCGGCCGGATAACAAAAGTCATATTCCTCCTCGCGGACGCCAAGAAAGCCCAGCCCGGCCTCCTCGCTGACCAGACGCAGGCAGACGCCGATGTCGGCCCAGCCGCAACGAACCGCCTCGGCCACGCCGCGATGTCCGTAGGCAATGTGCCGGGGTGGCCGTCGATCCGCCAATAGTTCGTCGAGCAGTTCGCGGGCGGCCGAACCGGGTTCGCGTCCCACCCAGCGGGCGCGGGACTGCACCGCCGCGCGGACGCTGTCGAGTTGCAGTCCGGGGGCCAGGGCCAGGCCCTCCTGCCAGCGCGCCCCGCGCAGCAAGGAGAAGCCGCCGTGTAATTTCCGTTTTGCTGCCGCCGTATTTTGCCCGCCGCGGTCCACCGTGGCCAGGTGGATGCCGGCCACGTGGATCAGCCCTTGCGCCAACAAGGCGAGGGCCTCCTGGCTGGACCGCTGGAAAGCCAGCAGGCGAAAACTGTGGCGGCGGCCGAGCGCGTCGGCCAGCAGCCCAATGGCCGGATCGCAGGAGGCCACCACCAGGGTGTCCGACGGCGCGGCCGCGAGTTGCTCGCGAAACTGCCCCTGCTGGCAGACGCCGTCGTGGCCGACGACGCCCAGATTGGTCGGCTCGGTGGGATAGCGGAGTTCGCGGCCGGCAATCGAGGCCCGCCAGTAGCGGCAGGATTCGCGCTGCGGCGGCCAGGCCCAGGCCACCTCGCCGGCCGTCGCGGAGCCCAGTTGAAAGAGATCCTCGACGCGGCAATCCAAGGCGGCCGCCAAGGCCAGCGCGGCGGAAGTCGAGGGCACCAGCCGGTTGGTCTCGATCGAGCTGACCCCGGCGCGCGAGATACCGGCCCGGGCGGCCAATTCGTCCTGAGACCATCCCCGGGCGATGCGGCACGTTCGCACGCGATTGCTGAGTTGTGGTTCCGATGCTGTCATGATGTGTTCGTAACAGCGAGTTCCATGCCATTGGCAACGCCTTCCAAGCGGCGGCGATGGATTTAGCCTGGAAGCGTCCCTGTTTGGGACCCGCCGTGGCCAGGATCATGGGAATTCATGGCATGAACATGGCGCGAAACGCCGCTTTCCACCCGCTGGGGCAGGGTGGATGTGTCGAACGGCCCTGGCGGCGAGTCAATTTTGTCACCGTGGCGCAACACTTTGACACGCCTGTAGTTCGGCTTCACGGCCAGCCATCAGTACGCCTCGCTAGGCGTCTTGCGTGACATTTATCGCAGAAAGTTGGTCTGGGCTCATCGTGCAAGAGATACGATCGTGCCACGCAGCGACACGAATATGTCGCTCGCTGAATTCGGTCCCGGGAGCATTCGACGTATTGCCTTGCCATTTCGGCACATAGCCTCGCCGGCATGGCGTATCGGCAGCCGCTTCGCGCTGGCCGCAGCGTCCACCAAATCCAAGCGTCATTCTCGGAATGGCGCGCAACGGCATCAGGCTTGCATTGAACCCGCCGAGTGCCACGGCTGGCTTGTCCAGCAGTGTCGAGCCACCGCTGTGCGCAACACTGCTGGACAAGCCAGCCGTGGCGCCGATGTTACCCAATTCATCCGGAACACAGTCGCTATGAAGACCATTCTGATTGCAGCAATCCTCGCCTGGCTGGCGGTGTTCGCCCTGGCCGCGGAGAAGCCGGCGCCCGCGGCGATCGGCGAGAGTTGCATCGTCGTCGAGAACACGCGGGCGGAAAAGGTCGTGACGTTGTCGGCTGCTGAACTGGCGAAGCTGCCCCACGCCGAGGTCGAGGCCGCCGTGGGCGACGCGCGGCGGAAGTATTCGGGCGTACCGCTGGCCGAGTTGCTGCACGTCGCCGGCGTCGAGTGGGGTGGCAAGTGCTCGCCGCTGTTGACCTGTTACGTGTTGGTCGAGAGCGCGGACGGTTATCGCGTCATGTTCGCCATTCCCGAAGTCGATCCGCAACAGCGGCGTCAGATGGTCATTCTGGCCGACCGCTGCGACGGCCAGCCATTATCGGCCGAGGTCGGCCCCTACGAGACCATCGAGGCCGACGCGAAAGAGCGCGGTCGCTGGGTAAAGCACGTCAAGAGCATCTCGCTGCAGGTGGCCGCCCGGCAGCGATCGCGCTCCCACGAACGACAAGAACCGGCGGTCGCGCACACGACCGGAGAACCGGGCAAAATTTATCTGGCCGGCATGGGGCCGGGAGACGCCGAGTTGGTGACCTTCAAGGCGGCCAAGGCGCTCAAGGAGGCCGATTGCGTGTTCTGCTTCGATTACCTGGAGGACGAGGTGGCCCGTTATGCGCCGGCGGCGAAGATCACGGTGGCGGCGCCGCTGCTGATGGGCCGAGCGGCTGGCCGTAACCCCGCCCAACTGTCGCCCGAGATGCGCAAGGAATTGGAACAGAGCAAGGAGGAACACGCCCGCTTCGTGACAAAGGTCCGCAAGTTCGTGGCGGCGGGCAAGACGGTGGTCTTCGCCGACGCCGGCGACCCGACGATCTATTGCCCCTGGTCGTGGATCACCGAGGAGTTTGCCGATCTACGGCCGACGGTAGTGCCGGGCTTGAGTTCCTTCAACGCGGCCAACGCGGCGCTGGTGCAGAGCATTACCCGCAATAGCGGCTCGGTGCTCATTTCGGCCGGCGAGGACTTGGGCATGCCCGACAAGAATGGGCGGCTGAAAACGACGCTGGTCTCCTTTACGCACCGCGCGAAACTCAAGGAACTGGCGCCGCGACTGCTCGCCCGCTATCCGGCCGACACGCCCGCGGCCGTGGTCTGCGAGGCGAGTTATCCGACTCAGCGCGTGGTGTGGGCCACGCTGGGGACGCTCCTGGAGAAAACCGCCGATCAACGGTTGCCGCACCTGTACCTCGTGTACGTGGGCGACGGCCTGAAGGCGCCGGCCCCAAGCGTCACCGCGGCGAAACACGATTGAAGGCAGAGAAGGCAAGGCACGATCATGGCATGCGCAAGAGATACCACGCCCAGGATGAAAGGCCGACTGCCGCCGAGTCGCTCCTGCACTCGCCAGGGCTTTACGCTGATCGAGTTGCTGGTGGTCATCACGATCATTGCCGTTCTCATCGGCCTGCTCCTTCCCGCCGTGCAGGCAGTGCGGGAGTCGGCCCGGCGGACCCAATGCGCCAATCGGCTGCGGCAACTGGCACTGGCCGCCCAACTCTATCACGAGCCGTGGGACAGTTTTCCACCGGGCGTCGATCGCAACAATACGTCGAACAAGAGCTCCCTGTTCGTGTTCATGCTGCCCTACATCGAAGACGGCAGCTTGTATGAACAATGGGCCCAGCCCAACGCCGACCACGCCGTCCTTGCCGGCACGGTGCTTTCCAGCCTGATTTGCCCGGACGACCCAATTCCATGCAATCCGGTTTTGCACACCACCTACTACGGCTTGACCAGCTACGGGGGCTGCGGCGGCACGCGATCGTTCAGCCCCTGCGCCGCCAGCCCGTCGTGCCCACAGAAGGTCGACGGCATATTTTTCGAGGTCGGCGCCTATTCGCGGCCGCTTGGCGGCCAGCGGACGGTGAGCATGGCCATGATCGACGACGGCGCGAGCAACACGCTGTTGTTGGGCGAACGAAGTCACAGCGATCCGAACTTCGATTCGTTTACGAGCATGGGCTGGGGAAAAGGGCAAACGCTCGGCCTGTACGGCTTTTGGACCGGTTCCTGCGGCAGCTACGCCTTGGCCGACGTGACGCTCAGCAGCTATGCGCCGATCAATTACCGCGTGCCGGGCTCCTATGCGAACCGTGCCACCATGAATCCCCCCGTGAATTCCTCGTCGGCGTTCACTTACTACGAAGACTTGCGGCTCTGCGCGTTCGGCAGTCAACACCCCGGCGGAGCGAACTTCGCCACCGCCGACGGCGCCACGCGGTTTTTCAACGACAGCATGGCCTTGAACGTATTGCAGGCATTGAGCACGCGGAGCGGACACGAACCGGTCACCGTGCCCTAAATAGAGTTGCGTGATTCCAGGTGTAGGGAACGCCCTCCGTGGCGTTCCGGGCGTATCGGTGAGACGGAACGCCACGGAGGGCGTTCCCTACAGCGATTCCTCCGGGAATCGTGCAACGCTATTTAGTGTGCGCGGGTGCCACGGCTGGCTGCTCCCGCAGTGTTTTGCACGGCAAGCCAGAAATGGCGCCGGGCGACTTTGTTTTGAAACCATGTCTTTCGAGCCTTTGCCTGAGGAATGCAACATGAAAAAGACCCTTGTGCCTATCCAGCGCGCTATGCACTGGGCGCTTGCACTGGTGGCCGGGATCGGACTGGCGTCGACCGTCCGGGCTCAGACCGTCGAGGACATCCCCTTGACTTGGACCACCTATATCGATTCGTACTACGACACGCAAAACATGGGCGGGACGACCACGATGAAGAATGTCGTGAACGCCCCGGGCCACAACGCCGAAGGCTCCAGCGTGACGCGAAGCCTGCTGGCACTGCCCTCGATCACGATTCCTGCCGGAGAGGAAATCCAGTCCATCACGCTCAATTTGTATTGTACGCAATACAACGTCAACGGCGACACCACGACGAACTGGTCGATGGTCGCTTACCCGTTGACCCAGGGTTTCGTCCAGGGCAACGGCAATGCGCTCAACAACTACAACGCGACCGGTGCAACGTGGCTCACTTATGACGGAACCCACTGCTGGGCCACGCCCGGCGGCGACTTCGACTCGTCCGTGTCGATCCAGGCCTCCGCCACGCCGGTCATCGGCTCTTGGACGAGCTTCAATCTGACGAACATCTGGACCAACCCGAGCTTGGCCGTACAGAAACGGGAGTTGCAGAATTACGGCGTGGAGCTCACCGTTTCCCCGGAAAATCCCAAACTGGTGCCTGCCAATGAATGGGTGACGGAATCCTTTGCCAACGACAATTACACGCCGCCGCCCGCCTCGCCGGGTCCCTACCTTGCCGTCACGTTCGTTCCCCTGCCCGCGCCGACCACCGCGGCGTGGAACGATGTCAGCGGCAACTGGTCGAATACGGCGAACTGGAACCCCGGCACGCCGCTCAGTACCGCGGGCGCCGTGGCCGAGTTCCTCGGCAACGCGACCCAGAACCGCACCGCGACGCTCGATTCGCCGGTCACCCTGGGCACGATCATCTTCGACAACACGGCGCACAGCTACACGTTGGCCGGCAGCGGCAGCAATACGATTACCATGAGCAGTTCCTCGGGCGCGGCGGCGATCACCGTCAGCGGCGGCAACCATCAGATTTCCGCGCCGCTCGTGCTGGCCTCCGACACCACGGTGACGGTTGCCAACGCCGCGGACACGCTCACGCTCGGCGGCGTCATTGCGGGCAGCGGTTCGCTGGTGAAGGCGGGCAGCGGCAAGCTCACGCTGGGCAGCGTCAACACCTACCAGGGCAACACCACGATCTCCGCCGGCACGCTGGTGACCAATGGCGATGCCAATACCTTGCCCGCCACCACGGCCCTGTTGCTGGGGCCCACGGGCGTGTTGGACCTCTACGGCAACCCGCAGACGGTCGCCAGCCTCAGCGGCAGCGCCGGCAGCACGATCACCGACAGCTATTGCAGCGGCCAGCCTGGCACAATTTACATGACCACCTTAACGGTGAGCCCAACCGCCGGCGCGACGACCTTTGCCGGCAACATCGCCGAGTCGACGTCGGCGACCCATGACCTGATTGCGTTGACGCTTTCCGGCAGCGGCCGCTTGATTCTCAGCGGCAGCAACACCTACAGCGGGGGCACCACGGTCAGCGGCGGCACGCTGGAACTGACCAGTGCCGCCGCGTTGGCCAGCACCGGCAACCTGCTGGTGGCGAGCGGCGGCAACGCGGTGTTGGACAACAACCTGACCGGCGCCGCCACACAGACAGCCGCGTTGGCGGCCGCATCAGCGGTCACCAGCGACAATTCCCCAGAGCTGAGTCTGCTAGGCAACTCGCAATGGGCGGCGCTGACGCCTCAGGTGCAAGTCGTGGCTCAGGCTCTGTCTGACTTTCCGGAGGATGTCAGGCAGAGCCTGACCTACCAAAATAGTCCCGCTTTGAACATGGCGGCGCTCGACGGCGCCGTCGGTGGTCTGGCGACGGTGCCGGAACCGGGAACTTTGGCACTGCTGGCAGCCGGTGCGGCATTGGCGGCCATCGAGTTTGGCAGGCGATACCGGGCCGGGCGCCGTGCGCTTTGGCCGATGGTTCGAGGTACTTCTTGTTCGACAACACCGATAGTGGAGGCAGCGTTTTCGCGGTCTGGGAACGAAACGAGCCCATAACATGGGCTAGGACGACTCCTGGCATGGACTGGCCGCGTCGCGCGGCGGCCGATTGTATTCTCCGCGTGGAGAAGCCGCCCGCGATCTGTTTTCGAGACTCTACCTTTGAGGAATTCCACATGATGCGAAAGACGTTTGTACCTCCACACAGTTTGTTCGCCCGCAGCATTCGCCTCGCGCGATGGGCTCTGGCGACTGTCATCTTGATCGGCTTGGCCTCGACGGCCTGGGCCGAGACCATCGACATCCCCTTGACTTCGACCACCTATATCGATCAGGGCAACACCACCTCGAACTACGGCGCAAAGACCCAGCTCAAGGATGTCGTCAACGGCCCGGCACACTACAGCGGAACGGTGACCCGCGGCCTCCTGGCACTGCCCTCGATCACGGTTCCTGCCGGAGAGGAAATCGAGTCCGTGTCGCTCGATTTGTATTGCTCGTATTACAGCCCCCCCACTGGTGGAAGCATAGCGTTTTCGGCGATGGTATACCCGCTGACGCACGGTTTCGTTCAGGGAACGGGCGGTGGAGTAAGCACCTCCGGCGCGACCTGGCTCACTTATAACGGAACCAATGACTGGACCGCGCCCGGCGGCGATTTCGATTCATCCGTGTCGGTCGTGGCCTCTGCCACGCCGGTCTTGGACACTTGGACGAGCTTTAATCTGACGAATATCTGGACCAACCCCAGCCTGGCGGCACAGAAGCAAGAATTTCAGAATTACGGCGCGCTGCTAACCGTTTCACCTGAAAATCCTAATCTTATATCACCGTCAAGCTGGGTGACGGAAGAATTTGCCTCGGATGTTTGGGTCAACAGTCCGGGGACCAATTACAACCCTTACCTTGCGGTCACGTTTGCTCCCGTGCCTGTGCCCGAGCCCTCGACCCTGGCACTGCTGATGGCGGGAATGGGCCTGGCGGCCATCGCGGTTGGCAGGCGATACCGTGCAGGCCGGTCCCGGCTGGCGCCGGCAGGCCCCGCGGCATAGCCTGATGCTCGAACCGACCTAAATCGCTGGGTGCCACTGCTGGGCGAACCAGCAGTGGCATCCAGGATCGACTCGCCGTTGCAGCAATTCCGGGCTATACTGGCAATTCGGCCGGACAGAATCCGCTTGGCCGGCTTCGACTGCGAAATTCGTTCTCTGATTGCCATGGCCCTTTCCGTCGCACGATTGATCGAGCAGATCCACGAAACGCCCACGCAACTGGTGCTTGCCGTCAGCGGCGGCGGCAGCCGCGCGATTGCCGAGTTGTTCGAAGTGCCCGGGGCCTCGCGCACCCTGCTGGAGGCCGTGGTGCCGTACTGCACAGCGGCCACGGTCCAATGGCTGGGCGGCCGGCCCGACCAATTCTGCGCGCCGCCGACCGCCCGCTCGATGGCCCTGGTGGCTTGGAATCGGGCACGGCAGTATGCCGCGGCGGAGGTCCCGCTGGCCGGCGTCGCCTGCACGGCCGGACTGGCCACGGATCGGCCCAAACTGGGCCCGCACCGCGCCCACGTGGCCTTGCATACCGTCGCGCGAACGGCCACCTGGTCGCTGGAACTGGAAAAGGGCCATCGTACGCGCAATGCCGAAGAGCGCCTGGTCGGCCGCCTGATCCTCAATGCCGTGGCCGAGGCGTGCGGCGTTCAGGGGCGGCTCGCGCTATCGTTGCGGAGCGGTGAGCGGGTGGAGTTCTCGCAAACGATCGCGCCGCAGCCGTGGCAAGACTTGCTCGTGGGAAAGACCGCGGCCGTATGTGAAGGCGGCGACCAGCGACCGGCCGCCGCCATCCTCGCCGGCGCGTTCAACCCCCTGCACGCCGGCCATCGGCGCATGGCGGAACTGGCCCAACAGATCCTGGGCGTGCCCGTGGCCCTGGAGATTTCCATCCTCAACGTGGACAAGCCCCCCTTGGACTACGCGACCATTGCCGACCGCCTGCGGCAACTGCCCGCCGAGCAGGCCGTTTGGCTGACGCGCGCCGCCACCTTCGAGGAGAAAGCGCGGCTCTTTCCCGGCGCCGCCTTCATCGTGGGCATCGACACCTTGCGGCGCATCGCCGCGCCGCGCTACTACGCGGGCGATCCGCAGGCCGGTCGCGTCGCGCTCGAGCAAATTGCCGCACGCGGTTGTCGCTTCCTGGTCTTCGGCCGCCTCATCGACAACGCCTTCCTGCGATTGTCGGACATCGAGTTGCCCGATGTCTTGCGCGATCTTTGCCAGGAGGTCCCGCCGGAGCAGTTCCGCGCGGACATCTCCTCGACGGCGCTGCGTAGGGTGGGTCGAGCGGAGCGAGCCCCACCAGAACGCGGGTGAGTTGTACTTCCGAATTTGCCGCGGCGAATTGAAACCCGAAGCGCAAGCGAGGAACGACCGCTCCGGACCTCGCTTGCGCTTCGGGCCGTGTATCCGGCACACTCCGTATGCCGTTGCCAGCGGCACACGGAGTGTGCCGGATACGCTCCTGTGGCTGACCGCCCTTCACCGTTTCAGCAGCCGGGCGGGCAGGAAGCGATGCTCCGCGGTGAACAAGCGGCGATAGCCCAACAACACCACGCTCACCGTCCCCAGCGAGGTGCCGGCGGCCAGCAGGAACATGATGACGATCTGATACATGACCGCCTGCACCGGCAAGGTGCCGCTGAGCAACTGCCCGGTCATCATGCCTGGCAGACTGACCAGGCCCACGATCATCATGGAATTGATGGTGGGGATCATGCCGGTGCGGACGGCCTGTTGAATGCTTGCGCGGGCGGCCTCCCAACGGGTGGCGCCCAGGGCCAGCAGCGTCTCGACCTGGTCGCGTTTGGAGGCCAGTTCGTTGCCCAGCCGGTCCATGCCCAGGGAAATGCCGTTCAGCGTGTTGCCCAGGATCATGCCCAGCAGCGGGATGGCGTATTGCGGCTGACACCAGGACTGGCCGGCCTGCTGGATCTGCACCACGCCGAACAGGGCCACGGCGGCGATCAGCCAGGAACTGGCCCACATCGACACCACGCTATCGAGCCAGATGCCGCGATAGGGACGTTCCGTGCGACCGACGGCCGCCCCGCCGGCGATCAGCGTCATGCCCGCCATCAACGCCAGCACGATATACCAGGCGCGTCCGGGGGCGAAGATCCACTCCAGCACCTTGCCGACCAGGAGCAGTTGCACCACGGTGCGGATCGAGGCCAGCGCCAGCCGCCGCTCCAAGCCGAGCCGCAGCAAGATCGAGATCAGCCCGCTGATGAGAATCAGCGAGGTGGCGATGGCCAACTGGCCGTAGCCGAGTTGAATGTATTGACCGGGCATAATGGTTCAGGCACACGCCGTGTGCCGTTCGCGGGTTTGTAGGGTGGGACAAGCGCAGCGCAGGCCCACCATCGTTTCTCCCCTCTCCCGCACGCGGGCGAGGGGAGCCACATTCTTATTCGCGTCATTCACGTGATTCGTGGTTCTCCTTGATACCTCCGCCTTCCATCAAAATGGTGTGCTCCGCGACCCGTCCGGCCTGCTGGGCATCGTGGCTGACCCAGACCATGGCCCGGCCGCTGCCGGGGGCCGCCACCCAGCGGCCCAGCAGTTCTTCGACCGCCCGGGTGGACTCCGGATCCAGGGCCGCCGTGGGCTCGTCCAGCAGCAAGACGCTCGGATCCAACTGCAGCGCGCGGAGCAACGCGGTGATCTGAATTTCGCCACCGGAGAGCTCGCCGGCCCGTTTGGTCAGGAAAGACTCCTCGCGGCCCAGTTGCCCGAGCAGATCGACGATGCGCGGGCGGTCGAAGCGTTTGCGGCGTTGGACGCCGAGGGTGAAAGGCCGTTGCAAGGCGGCCTCGACGGTCTCGTCCAGCAGGGCCGCCCGCTGGTGCAAGTACATCACCGTGCTGCGGAACCGGGGGATGACGTCGCGGTGGACGGTTTGTCCTTTCCAGCAGACCTGGCCTTCGTCCAGCGGATCGAGCAGCGCGAGGGCGCGGAGCAGCAGCGTCTTGCCGGCGCCGGAGGGCCCGGCCACGGAAAGCCGCCCGCCGGCGGGAATGGCCAAGGAAACGCCAGTCAACAGCCACCCCTCGCCCTCGGGGCGGCGGCGGCTGATATTCTGGGCTTCCAGCAGGATTGAGTTTGGCGGCATGGTGGTGAAGGTTTACTGTAGGTCAGGCTGTGCCTGACGCCCCGGTCTGTCAGGCACAGCCTGACCTACGGACTGAATTTCCCTGGGCCTTTAGTGTAGCCGGATCGGCGGCCAACTCAAGGACCGCCCCCACCCAGCGCGCGGCTGGCAACGGTTGCGGCTGGCGGGTCCAGATTTCACGCAGCGGTCGCGTACCGAGATACTTCCCACGATTGTTCCACGTGGGCCAGTCGGTACAGCAGAGATGCAATTGGCCGGAATCGTCGAGCGTGGCCGTGACGCGAACGCAATAGTGCTTTGCGGCAAGCGGCCGGAAGACGGTCTCCACGGTTCCCGTGAACGACTTGGAGTTTGGGGCCACGCCACGACGAGTCAGCACGCCGGCGAACTCGCGGAGTTTGCTGCTCTCGACGAGACTTGTGGTCAGTGTCGTGCCGTCGTCGTCAATGTGAAAACGTGCACCGGCGGAGGTTTGCCAGGTGCCGGACAGGGGCCCCTTTGGTGTTGGGCGATTGCCAAACAGGTCGTGATCCTCGTGTTCGTCAGCGCCGGGCAACGGCCGCTTGGGTTGGGGGCTTTCGTCGCGGCGCGGCGCCACCGGGGGCTTCGCCGGCTGGGTGAATTCGCCCGCTCCCCACGGCCCGTCCGCCTGCAGGCCCGGCATGTGACGGTCTGCCTCCGGCATGGCGCTGGTTGCTTTCCTGGTGTTGTTTTCACCTGTCCCCATGAGGAAAGGATTTGCTGGAGCCTTCGGCGGGGTCGAACTGGGCGGCTCGGACGAAGCGGCGGTCACCCCCTGCGGCCGCGGGCTTGCGCCATCACGGAATCAACGCTACCCAGAGGCAGCGCGACGTTCCGATTCCTCGATACCCGGACCGCATAGTAGAAGATCAGCGGAGGAAACAATACTGCACTTTCTGAAAAAGCGGCCGTAGGCCGCTGGTGACTCGAAATTGGTCTT
>CAYYBU010000020.1:1001-12680 GCA_964469945.1 uncultured Planctomycetaceae bacterium | reverse complement strand
GCAAGCAGCTTCCCGGCTGTGCCAATGTTCTGGTCGCGCGGCATGTATTCGAGACCGTGGGCAAGTTCGATGTCTCCATGGCCTGGGGCGGCTCGGACAGCGATTTCTTCCTGCGGGCGCGAGCCGCCGGCCTGGTCCTGTACTTCACCCCCCACGCCGTCATCCGCCACCGCATGCCGCCGAACCGCCTCACCCCTGAATATCACCACTGGGACGCCCAGCAGGGTTGCGACTCGCTGGCCTGCCTCGACTACCGCTACAAAGGCCGGCTCCGACTCGTACTACTCTGCCTGGCGCGGATCGCCCAAACGCTGCTGATTCTTCTGCCGGGGCTGGCCTGGGCCCGCTTGCGCAACGATGCGAGAATCGTCCTGGACTATCAGGTGCGGCTGTGGCGAACCGCTGGTTACGTCCACCGCACCCTGGCACTGTTGGCGCCGCGATGGTTCGCGCAAGAGGAGTATTTCACCAACCTGAAGTTTCGCAAGGGACGCACCATCGGACAACCTGCCGCGCAAGTGGAGGCCGTCGCGTGAAAGTGCCACCCGCCGGAAAGTCGCCCGCGAGCGCTCCGCTCGCGCTGTTCATCACAGGACGCCCACGAAAGGATTAATGCCGTGAAGAAACTCGCCGGTCAGATCGGGCCCTTGGTTGTTGTCGACTCGCCGCAACAGGAGAACTCGCTGTTGCGGCGGCATATCGAGGCCAAAGGGGCGTCGGGACAAGAGCTCGCCATTCTCGAAGCCGGTTGCGGCAATTCCTGGCAACTGGAACTGCCCGGCGTGCGCTTCACGTTGACCGGCGTGGACCTCGATGAAGAGGCCCTCAACATCCGCAAGTTCCAAAGGCGAGACCTCCAGGAAGCGATCCTCGGTGACCTCCGCACCGTCTCCCTGGAGGAAAACAAGTACGACGTCATCTACAACTCCTTCGTGCTGGAACATGTCCAGGACGTGGAACAGGTGCTGGACAACTTCCATCGCTGGCTCAGCCCGGGCGGAATCCTCATCCTGAGAATCCCCGACCGGCGGTCGGTCTACGGCTTCCTGACGCGGGTGACGCCCTTCTGGTTCCACGTCTTCTATAAACGCTACATCGGCGGCAACAAGATGGCGGGTAAGCCGGGATACGATCCCTTTCCCACGGTCTATGAGCCGATCGTGTCCCGCGCGGGACTGCACCACTGGTGCGCGGCGCGCGGAATGACCATCCAGGAAGAAGTCGGCTGGAATTTTCCCGTGGGCCGGCCGGGACTGGTAGCGCTGGCGATCAAGGGCGCGATCAAGGCATTCAGTCTGCTCTCGCTGGGAAGACTGGCGGCCGATCACGTCAATCTGACCTACGTGATGGAAAAGCCCGCCGCGGAGACGACGCCCATTTCGGCGTCTGGCAGCACGGTGCATAGCCAGGTGAACTCATGAGCGTGGAGGCCGCCTCGTGAAAGTGCTGCAAGTGTACAACGATTACCGCTCGTTTCTCGGCGGTGAAATTGGCGTCGTGCGGCAGATCGCCGCCACCGTGGAAAAACACGGCGGCCAGGCGCGCCTGCTCACGCGCTCCAGCAAAGGATTGGACGCCAGCCTGCTGGGCAAGGTCCGCGCCTTCGCCGCCGGCATTTACAACCGCGCGGCCTATCGCGACATGCTGCGGGAGCTACGCGCCGATCGACCCGACGTCGTCCATGTCCATAATCTCTACCCGCTCTTCTCGCCTTCCGTGCTGGTGGCGTGTCGCCGCGCGGGCGTGCCCGTGGTGATGACCAATCACAACTACCTCCTCACCTGTCCGATCGTCAGTCATCTTCACAAGGGCCACGTGTGCGAGAAGTGCGTGGGCGGCCGGGAATACTGGTGCGTGCTGCAGAACTGTCGCGACAATCTGGCCGAGAGCGTGGCCTATGCGGCGCGCAGCGTCGTGGCGCGGAAGCTGCGGCTCTTTCGCGACAATGTGGCGATCCAAATCGTCTTGAGCGAATTCGCCGGGCAGCGCCTCGTCCGCAGCGGCTTCGACCCCGGGCGGATCGCCGTGTTGCCGAACATGGTCGAGACGAGCCCGCAAACGGCGGAGCGCTCTGCCGGGTGCTATGCGGCCTACTCCGGCCGGATGAAGGCGGAGAAAGGGGTCGACGTGCTCCTGGCGGCGGCCGCCCGCTTGCCCGAGGCGTCCTTTCGCCTGGCAGGCGACGGGCCGCTGTTGGCGGAGCTGACGGCCGCCGCGCCGGCCAACGCGGTTTTCGTGAACCGCCTCGGTGGCGAGGAAATGGCCGCCTTCTATCAAGGGGCACGCTTCCTCGTGGTGCCGAGCAGGTGGTTCGAAGGCTGCCCGCTGGTCGTCTCCGAGGCCATGAGCCACGGCCTGCCGGTGATCGCCTCGCGCATCGGCGGCCTGCCGGAATTCGTCGAAGACGGCGTCACCGGACTGCTCTTCGAGCCCGGCAACGTCGACGACCTGACCGCCAAAGTCCGCTTGCTTTGGAGCAATGCGGATTTGTGCCGCCGCCTGGGCGAAGCCGGCCGCGACAAGGCCAGCCGCCAGTATGGCGAGGAAGCGTATTACCAGGGCCTTATGTCCATTTATGAGCGGGCCATCGAGTTCAACGGCCGGCGTGCAACTGGCTCGGCCAGTGCTTCCCGCGAAACAGAGAGCACCGCTTTCCGGAAAACAGCGGAGGATAACCATGAGTGTCTTACATCGCAATCGACCAGCCCAACGAGCCGCTGACCGCGGCGAATCATCCGTCGGCGCGCGCGGCGGCGCGGCGGCGCAAGCGCGCTGCGTGCCGCGGCGGCGCCGCCTTGCCCGCGACAGCCGCTTCTCGGCGGCCGGGCTGGCCGCACGACTGCGACGCAGCGATGACCGGGCTCGCCTGGTCGCCCGGCTCCTGGCGGCGGCGCATCGCCATTGGCAGGATGATACCCAGCGCGACGGGCTCGGCGCCCTGCTTTTCCCGCGGCTGCTGCATACGCTCAGCTCGGCCGTGGCGAGCCTTGCAGGCGATGCGCAGTGCCGGTTGGGCGACGTGCTCCCCGGCCTGGCGAGCGCCCTGGCGGCGGCGGAAACGGCCTGGTTGGAAGCGATCGACCTCCATCCCGACGCCGCCCGCGGCGCGGCCCAGTGGTGCGAGCGCGGCCGCACTGTCGCCCTGCAGCACCTGGGCCGCTCGATCGTGGCCAGCGGCGGCCAGCCCTTGGCCGCGCCGGGCGCTCCACTGCGCAGCGACGAGATCGTATGGGGCCGCTCGCCGGCGCGGCTGGATCTCTGTGGCGGCTGGACCGACACGCCCCCCTACGCCCTGGAATTCGGCGGCTGCGTGCTCAACGCCGCGGTCAATCTCAACGGCCAGCCGCCCATCCAGGTTTTTGCCCGCGTGATCGACGAGCCCCTGGTGCGCGTCACCTCCATCGACCGCGGCACGCGGCTGGAGATCGCCCGCCTGGAAGATCTGCTGAACTTCCGCAACCTGGACCAGGAGTCGTCGCTGGTCAAGGCGGCCCTGACCCTCTCCGGCCTGGTGCAGTCGTGCGACGACGCTTCCCCCGCCGCGCTGGCACGGCAGTTGACGGCCTCCTGCGGCGGCGGCATCGAGCTGACCACGCTGGCGGCCATTCCCAAGGGCAGCGGCCTGGGCACCTCCAGCATCATGGGCGCCGTGGTGCTGGCCGTTCTGGACCGTGTCGCCGGCCGCTCGCTGGACACCGCCGACCTGTTCCACCGTGTGCTGCGCTTGGAGCAGGCACTGACCACCGGCGGCGGCTGGCAGGACCAGATCGGCGGCGTCATCGACGGTGTGAAACTCATCACCACCACGCCGGGGACCGTACCCGATCCGGAAATCCAGTTCATCCCCGCCGACGCCCTCGATCCGAGCCGCAACGATGGCTGCACGCTCTTGTACTACACCGGGCTGACGCGACTGGCCAAGAACATCCTGCAGCGCGTGGTGGGGCGCTGCCTGGATCGCGACCGCGCGGCCATGCGCAGCTTGCGGTCGCTGCGCGCGTTGGCGCCACAGGCCGCCGCCGCCATGGCCCGCCGCGACCTGGAGGCCTTCGGCCACTTCGTCGACGCCGCCTGGCAACTGAACAAGCAGCTCGATCCCGACTCCAGCAATGCGGCGATTGAATCCTTGCTGGCGCGGGTGGGACCCCATATTCACGGCGGCAAACTGCTGGGCGCCGGCGGCGGCGGCTTCCTGCTGCTGATCTGCAAGACGCCGGCCGACGCCGCGGCCGTGCGTAAGCTGCTCGACGCCGATCCGCCCAATCCGCGCGCCCGCTTCTTCCAGTTCCACGTCAACCACGAGGGCATGCGCATCACCGCCTGTTGAACAACCATGGCAAGGAGGACAGCATGATCGATCAGGCAGCGTTTCCATGGCCGCGGAAGGTGGGACTGCTGGGCGTCGGCGTCAGCGTGACCCACTGCGAGGAAGCCGCCGCGACGATCGTCGAAGCGGCCCGCCGCGGCGTGCCCGCGATCGTCACCTGCCAGCCGGTGCATGGCATCGTGCTGGGCAGCAGCGATGCGTCGCTGCGAAAGAAGATGAACGCCTTCGACATGATGGCCCCCGACGGGCAGCCGGTGCGCTGGGCGATCAATCTGCTGCACCGTACCGGTTTGCGCGATCGCGTGCGCGGGGCGGACCTGACCTTCAGCCTCTGCCGCCGTGCGGCCGCCGCGGGAGTGCCGGTCTATCTCTACGGAAGCGCGCCCGAGGTGCTGGCCGCCTTCCGCGCCGGCCTGCAATCGCAACATCCCGGCTTGCAGGTGGCCGGCGCGGAATCGCCCCCCTTCCGCCCGCTCACGCCCGAGGAAGATCAGCAGACCGTCGAGCGCATCAACGCCAGCGGCGCGGGCATCCTGCTGGTGGGCCTGGGCTGCCCGAAGCAGGACCTGTTCGCCTACGAGCATCGCCAGCGGATTCGGCCCGTGCAAGTCTGCGTCGGCGCGGTGTTCGATTTCCATGCGGGCCATAAGCGGATGGCCCCGCCGTGGATGCAACGTCATGGCCTGGAGTGGCTCTTTCGGCTGTGCCAGGAACCGCGGCGGTTGTGGCGGCGATACCTGATCTTCAATACCGTGTTTCTCGCCAAATTGACGGTCGCCCTCCTGCGGCACGCCCTGCTGGGAATCCCCGAGCCGCAGCCGGCCAAGTAGGGCCTTCCACCGCCGCGACGCTCCGAGTACCATGAGAGTCGTACTTCCTTGCTGAGCGTCGAGAAACCAGTGACCGACCACCAAACACCCCAGCCGCCCCCCCGCCTCGGCCCCTGGCCGAATCGGTTGGCATGGCTGCTGGCCTGTGCCACCTTTCCGCTGATCCTCGTGGGCGCGACCGTGACCGGCTACGGCGCCGGCATGTCGGTGCCCGACTGGCCCACCACCTACGGATATTGGTTCTACCCGCTGAAACTCTGGATCGTCGTCTGGGACCTCTTCCTCGAACACGGCCATCGCATGCTCGCGGAATTCGTCGTGGGTCCGCTCACCATCGCCCTGACGGTGCTGGTCTGGCGAAGCGATCGGCGGACGTGGATGCGCGGGCTGGTCCTGGCGGCCTTGGCCGGGGTGATTTTCCAGGGCACGCTCGGCGGCCTGCGCGTCATCGCCGATCAGCGATTGTTGGCCCGCATTCACGGTTGCACCGCCCCGCTGTTCTTCACGCTTTGTGCGGTCTTGGTGGCGGTCACTTCCCGCCGCTGGCCGAGCGGCATCCGGGGTCCGGTCCATTTTTCGGCCAGAATTCGCCTTCTCTGGGCGCTTGTGTTGGCGATCTACCTGGAGATCGTCTTGGGGACTCAGTTGCGCGTTCCGTCCATCGCCGTCGGCGGCAATTGGTTCCAACTGCTGGTCTGGGTCAAAGTCATCAACGCGGCCCTGATCGCGGCCGGATTGGCGTGGCTCTGGCTCGAAACACGAAGAAGCGGGGGACTGTCCCACGTTTCGTTCGACGAAACTGGGACTGTCCCCTTGGCCGGCGCGCAGCGCATGCTCGCCACTCGCGTGCGGCTGCTGGCGGTCCTGTTCATGTTGCAGATCATCCTGGCCTGCGCCACCTGGGTGACCCATTATGGTTGGCCCGCCTGGTTCAGCCGCTATTTCACCACGATCAATTACACGGTCGTGGAGACCGGCCGCTGGCAGGTCGTTCTCACGACGCTGCACGTCGGCGCCGGTTCGTTGTGTCTGGCCCTGGCCGCAACTATCCTGCTGTGGTCGTATGTAGCAGGCACACGCCGTGTGCCGTCTGCCAGTTACGGCACACGGCGTGTGCCTGCTACATGACGGACGACGAGGGGCCGCAAGAGCAAGTTGAGCATTCTTATGGAAGCCTATTGGTCGCTCGTGCGGCCGCGGATCATGGCGATGGTGCTACTGGCCATGACGGCCGCGGCCTGGACGGCCGCCGGACATTGGCCCGGGGCGCCGCTGCTGCACGCCCTGTTGGGCACGGCCGCGGTAATCGCCGGCGCGGTGGCCTTGAACCAGCGGCTGGAGTTTTCCGTCGATGGCAAGATGGCCCGCACGGCCGGCCGGCCGCTCCCCTCGGGCCGGCTCACCGACCGCCAGGTCACGCGGTTCGGCCTGCTGGCTTCCGCCGCGGGCGTGGCCTATCTGCTGCTGTTGACCAACTCGCTGCTGAGCGCGTTGGCCGTGGTCAGTTGGCTGCTCTATGTCTGGGCCTATACGCCGCTGAAGTCGGTGACGATCTGGCAGACGCCGATCGGGGCCATCGCGGGGGCCATGCCCGTGCTACTGGGCGCCGCGGCCGTCGGCGCGCCGGCCAGTCCGGTCGCCCTGGTGTTGTTCGGCATCGTCTACTTCTGGCAGTTTCCCCATTCGATGGCCATTGCCTGGCTTTATCGCGAGCAGTTTGCCGCCGCGGAGGTCAAGGTGGCGACCGTGGTCGATCCCACCGGCCGGACCGCCGGCCGCCTGGCCGTCTTCGGCGCGGCAGTGTTGTTGCCGCTGAGTCTATTGCCGCTGGCGATGGGCTCGCGTGGCGTGTGGGGCTACGCCGTTTGCGCCGTGGTGTTGGGGTGTGGCTACCTGGCCGCTTCGATCGACTTTCTGCGTTGTCCGCGCGAGTCGAGTGCGCGGCGATTGCTGCGGACGTCGTTGGTCTATCTGCCGCTGTTGTTGGCGGCGCTGTTGCTGTTGGCGCCGCGGTCGTTTTGAAGTCGGTTCGCGGGCCACACCGCGTAAGAACACCACACCCTTGGGGTAAGGTGGATAGCCTCTTGCCGGTACAGTTCAATTGATGTAGGATACTGAATAGCTGCTACCCCGTTCAGCACTGTGGCAATTCGCAGGAGCGGCGGCCCATGGCCCGTGAGCTATTCATCGGCGTAACGGAACAGTCGAAGGCTGGAATCCACCGCAGGGACGATGCGCATGCGCTCTTCGGGGCCAGGAGGTGGCGTGGCGCGATGTACATAGCCGGTTATTCAATCGAGTGCCTCCTGAAAGCGAAGCTCATGCGCATGTACGGATGCACCAATCTCCGCGACCTTGAGGAAGAGTTGCAGCATCGCGGCTTGCTGGTCGAGCGCGCCACGATATTTACCCATCAACTCGACATGCTCCTGCGGTTGGCAGATGGCCGCGAGCGTTTGCGGCAGCACCCACAACTTTGGCCGCTGTTCAACGTCGTCAACCGCTGGATTCCCGCGTGGCGGTACAATCCCGATCTCTCGAATCACGAAGACGCTGCCGACTACCTCAGCGCGGTGGATGGCATCCTCCAGTGGATTGAGCATAACGTCTGAAAGGAGCTTGATAATGGCGGACGAACAAATCAAACAAAGGATTCATGACGTCCTCAGAGACGGCTATTTCAGCGATCCCGACGACTCGGTGGATGTCTCGGACGGCCCCGACGACGACAGCGTCCATGTCGTGGTTGTGAGCCGCAAGTTCGACGGCCGGCGCATGAAGGAAAAACACGACCTGATCTGGTCCGAGCTAAGCCAACGCCTGCCGCCGGACGTGTGGGGAAAGGTTTCGCTGTCGATCGGCGTAAGCCCTGAGGAGCTCAAGGCCACGTAGCGCGCACTTGAGGCAACGATACGTTAAGCCTGCGATTGGGCTTGGGGGGGCGCTACGGCCGGGGATCTCCAGGTCCGGCTGAACGCAGAACAACCAAATTTGGGAGGCTGAACTGCGATGGCGTACCAGCGACCGACAAATAGATTACCGCTGTCGAAGAGCGAGAAGTTGGACTTGCTGAAGGACTACGTCCGGCACTACCAACAGCTAGCAGCAGCGGATCCGACAGCGCTGAACCGGAAGGTTCCTCGCGAGGCATTCGACGACCTCTTGGATCGGCTGGGGGAGATGCTCTTGGCCGAGTCGACAAGGCTGGCGGAGACCAAGGGGCCAGTTCGCGATTTTCTGGATGCCAACCCTTTGCCGCCCGCAATGGCGGACCGTTTACCGGTCGGTTTTCGGGCCTTCTGCTTGGCGATCAACTCGCTGAAGCAATGGGTAGTTGCCGAGCAGGGCGCAACAGATCGATACTTGCTGGGTGGCGCCGCCCGTGATCTGTGCCGCGAGGCGACCGATACCTGCTTGGTTACCGGCGCCGTTCTCACAAACGGTATCGAGCTGCATCATCCCGTTCGTGACGGCCGGCCACCGATTCCGCTTAGCAAGGAAGGGCACGCGTCAATCGAAGGCCAGTCGTCGCTCGTGGGTGAAGACCCTATCGGGCAAGCGCTCTTGCCACTTCTTGAATGGCTGGACGGTAGAGGCTTGTGAACGAGCGGTCTAATATCGTAGTGGAATTGGTGGGGCTTCGCTCGACCCACCCTACGTCCTGCGCGCGGCGACCCCGGGCTGTGTTATCGTCACCGCGTTGCGGTGAAGCCCCGGGGGATTGACGCCATCGTAGGGGGTGCTATAATCCGTAAAATTTGGCGCCTTTTTTTGGATACATCGTACTGCTGCCCTGGAGAATTGGGTGATGCGGATCCTTTCCCTACTGCTGACTCTGGCCGCTCTCCTATCGCTCGGCACTGACGCCCGCGGCGACGACGGCATTCCGCCGGATGTGCTGAAGGCCATCAAAAAGGCCACGGCCTTCGTCAAAGTCGAGGTCGAGGGCAACAAGTTCAGCGGCTCGGGATTCGTCGTCAAGGTCAACGACGGCACCGCCTATGTAGTCACCAATCACCACGTCATCGAGCCGAAGCTGGTCCAGATCGTGGCCGAATGGCGGTCGGCGCCTTCGTCGCGCCGGCCGATTGGACCGCGCGGTCCTCATGGGCGGATCGGGCCGCGAACCTATGTGCCCAGCAATCCGACTCCCTCCACGGCGATCCTCACGCCGCGACTGGTCGCACGCACGCTGAAAGACGCCAAGGTCACGGTGGTTTTCCAAAGCGGCACGCCGCAGGAACAATCGCTCAAGGCCGAGGTGTTGGCCGCCGACCCCGACGTCGATCTGGCCATTCTCAAGGCCGCGGGCGTGAAGCAGTTGGCCGCCCCCATCGATTGCAACCAGGATTTCGAGCTCAGCGAGACGATGCCGGTCTACGTGTTCGGCTTTCCCTTCGGCGAAGTAATGCAGATCGTGGCCAACGGCAAGGGCAATCCGGCCATCACCATCGGCAGGGCCTCGATCTCCAGCCTTCGCCACGACGACGCCGGCGAGCTGGCCCTGGTGCAGATCGACGGCGCCATGAACCACGGCAACAGCGGCGGGCCGATCGTCGACAGCCACGGCCGTCTGGTCGGCGTCTCCGTGGCCACGATCAAGGATAGCAACGGCATCGGCCTGGCCATTCCCTGTAAGAAGGTGCCGCAGTTGATGGCAGGCCACCTGGGCAAGCCCCATTTGCAAGTGGCGAGAAACGCCAACGGCGTGCCGACCATCCAGGTCGAGGCCAGCCTGATCGATCCCTTCCACAAGATCAAGTCGGCCGGGCTGCGTTACCTGTCGGCCGACAAGGTCAAGGAGAAGCCCGCGGCGGCCGATTCCTTGCAGGCTTTGCCCGGCAGCCATCACGTTGCGCTGAAGATCGAGGATCAATTGGCCCAGGGGCAGTTTCCCGTCAGGAAGGGCTTGGACCACGTGCATATCTTATATCAGGGCGTCTATACCGACGCGGCCGGCCGGCAACAATGCACCGCCAGCGTGGAGCAGACGCTCGACCTGACCACCAGCGACGTGGCCAGTAAGATCGCGCCGCAACCGGCCGACTGGTCGAAGCCCGGCCCGCACTCGACGGCCAAGAACGCCGGCGCACCGCCCAAGTCGGCGCAGGAATTTGCCGCCGTGGTGGGCGATCTGAACTCGGGCGATTTCAGTCGCCGCGTCCGCGCGATGCAACAACTTCGTGGGCATCCGCGACAGCCCAACGTCCTGGTAGCCCGGGCCCTGGAGCACGTGCTCGCCAACGACAGCAACGCCCCGCTTCGCATCAGTGCGGCGCAGGCCTTGGAAAACTGGGGCACGCGGGAGAGCCTATCCGCGCTCGAGGAGGCGGCCGACAAAGACCCGGATCCCACGGTGCGCGCCAATGCCGCCAGCGCGATCGCAGCGATCAAGCGGCGGCAGCCTGCCAGCTCGGCGC
The DNA here is from genome assembly GCA_964469945.1 of uncultured Planctomycetaceae bacterium. GTDB lineage: Bacteria > Planctomycetota > Planctomycetia > Pirellulales > Thermoguttaceae > CAYYBU01. The sequence goes on along the minus strand of CAYYBU010000020.1, from coordinate 2,103 downwards.
AGGCGGAAAACGCCGGGCCGCGGCTGGCCCCGTCCCCGCTGCCGCCGATGCCGCCGGTCACTGCCGCGCCGCGGCACGTCGCGCCCCCGGTGGCCAGCGACCTCAACAAGGCGCCGGAATCGCCGGAGGAGTTGGCTGCCGTGGTGAGCGACTTGGACTCGGGCGATTTCGGCCGCCGCGTCGGCGCCACCCTGCGACTGCTGCGCGGCAAGCCGCGCGAGCCGAACCCCGCGGTGGCCGCGGCCCTGGTGCGCGTCCTGCAGGAAGACGGCAATGCGGCCATTCGCGCCAATGCGGTCCGCGGCTTGGAGAACTGGGGCACGGCGGAGAGCATTCCCGCGCTGGAGGAGGCGGCCCAAAAGGACAGCTTCGCAGGAGTGCGGAACCAGGCGCCCAGGACGATCGAGGCGATCAAGCGGCGACTGTGAGATTTATGTAGGGTGGGTCGAGCGAAGCGAAGCCCCACCATGCGACTATTAATGTCAGATTGTTTCGTCCGTGTGGCCCGTCCGGGAAGACCCATCGCCGGCCGCGGCGCCTGCGGGCAACGTCTTCCAGGCGGCGGCATCTTCGCCGTCCAACCGCAACGTCAAGCATTTCGCACTGCCGCCGGCACGAACGAATTCACTCAGCGGCGTCTGCCAGACCGCCCAGCCATGAATCCAAAGTTGACGGCGGAGGTCGGGACAGCCGGTGTTGGTAATCACCGTCTGCCCCACCACTACGGCGTTGCAGGCGAAGTGCCAGGCCTCGGCCTCGCTGACGGGAATCAAGTGCGGAATCGCTTCCGCCAGCGCGCGGCGGCCGTACTGGTCGAAGGCCGCCGGATAGTAGATGGCCGACTCGTGCGTCAACGGGCAGAAACACGTGTCGAGATGGTAATAGTGCGGCATCACCAGTTCCAGCGGGATCGCGCGGCAGCCCAGCAGGGCGCCGATCTCGTGAATCGCCCGCACGTCGCTGCGGATGCGGTAACCGGCGAACAGGGTGTCGCCGCAGAAGAGGGCGTCGCCGGCGCCCTCGAAAAAGGCCTGCGAGCGCAGCCCTTGCACGTGAAAACCTTGCTCCGTCAGCCAGCGCTCGTAGTGCGGTTCTTCGCCTT
>CAYYBU010000020.1:0-991 GCA_964469945.1 uncultured Planctomycetaceae bacterium | reverse complement strand
GATGGCCATGTCGCCGTGGATCATGGCGGCGTTGGCCGTGAAGACCAGGTCCGGCAGGCCGGCCACCGGCGGCAGGCACGAGACTGTGACCCCGGCCCGCTCCAGTAAATCGCGCAGGTCGCGCCACTGCTTGACCGCCAGGGCATGGTCGGCCGGGCGGCGGCGGTCCATCCAGGGATTGATCTCGTATTCAATGCCATAGTGGTCCGGCGGACACATGAGAACCTGCGGCGCGAAAATCATCGTACACCTCCCCGCCAATCCTATTCTGGTTCGGGCGTCTCCAGGGCGAGCAACTCTTCGACCAACACGCGCAAGAACGGCTCCACGTCGGTCACCAGCCCGATGGTCTGGAAGGAGCCGCGATCGGTCAGCTTGATGGCCGTCGAGGGATTGATATCGGCGCATACCACTTTGACCCACGAGGGCAACAGATTGCCGACGGCGATGGAATGCAGCGTGGTGGCGATCATCAGACAGAAGGTGACGCCGTGGATCTTTTCCCGCATTTTCTGCTGCGCGACCAGCACGTCGGTAATGACGTCCGGCAGCGGCCCGTCATCGCGAATGCTGCCGGCCAGCACGTAATCGACGCCGCAGCGGACGCACTGGTACATGACGCCGGAGGTGAGCAGGCCGCTGTCGACGGCCGGGCGAATGCCGCCGGCGCGGCGGATGCGGTTGATCGCGCGGAGGTGGTGTTCGTGGCCCGCCTCGGCCAGCCCTTCGCGATCGAGATAGACGCCCAGGCTGGTGCCGAACATGGCCTGTTCGATGTCGTGGGTGGCCAGCGCATTGCCGGCGAACAGCACGTGGATGTAGCCCATGCGGATCAGGCGTTGCAGGAACTCGCCGCTGCCGGTATGGATGATGGCGGGCCCGCCCACCAGGAGAATCTTCCCGCCCGCGGCCCGATGTTGCGCCAAGTCGCGGGCGATCTCGCGGATGGCGATCCCCTTGGGCTTCTCGGGGGAAACGGAGCTATCCATAA
>CAYYBU010000019.1:0-12708 GCA_964469945.1 uncultured Planctomycetaceae bacterium | reverse complement strand
GTGCGGGAGGTGTTTGTCGAGGTTCCCAACGTCACCTGGGACGCCGTGGGCGGACCAGGTTCGATCGCCGCCCAGTCGGCCGGCGGCGCTCGGACGCTCGTCATCTCGCAGACTCAGGAAGTCCACGAAGAAGTGGCCGACGTGCTGCAAAATATCCGCGAGACCGCGGCCCGCTACGCCGCCACCCAATCGCCCGAACGCGAGCCCAACCCGGCGGAAAAGAAGATCGAGGAAGCCCTGGACTCGCCCACGCGGATGGAATTCGTGGAAACGCCGCTCCAGAACGTCGTCGATTCCCTGAAAAAAGATCACAAGATCGAGATCCAACTCGACAAAAAGGCCATGGAAGACGTGGGCATCGGCACGGACACGCCGGTGACGAAGAACCTAAAGGGGGTTTCGCTCCGTTCCGCCTTGCGGATGACGCTTCGCGAGCTTGGCCTGACCTACGTAATCCAGGATGGTGTGCTGATGATTACGCCCCCCGAGGCGGCCGAAAACCGCTTGACGACGGTTGTCTACCCGGTCAGCGATCTGGTGTTGTGCCGCGACGAGGAAGGTCACGTCGGTCCCGATTACGAGTCGCTCGTTGCCATTATCACTTCGACCGTTCAACCCACCACCTGGGATGTCGTTGGCGGGCGGGGATCAATAGCGCAGTTGTCGGTGCGAGACACCCACACGCTGGTACTTTCGCAGACGCAGGAGGTACATGCACAGATTGCCGCATTGCTAAAGAATCTGCGCAAGATCAAGGAATTGGCCGAGCAGAACGGCAACCATGAGTTGCCGCTGCGACGCAAGCCGCCGGCGACGCAGGCCAGTGGCATGGGGGGCGGCATGGGCGGTGGCTTCGGCGGCGGCATGGGCGGCATGATGCCGGGGAATCAGCAACAAAGTGGCCAGCCTGCCAACCAGGAAGCGGCAGCGGCGCCGGCCGCGAGCGCCCCCGCGCCTCAGCAGGCGGCGCCGGCTAAGGCTCCCAACGATCCCGCACGCCGACAAGCTGAGATGGATCGCCGCCGCGTCAGGGAAAGGCCGCGCGCCTACACCAAGTCGCCGTCCGTTGTCTCGGTGGTGCCGACGAAGGCCAAGCCGGCGGCCGATGTCGCCCCGAAAGCCCCCGAGGGGCCGCCCATCGTGTATCCCGACAGCGAAGTCTGGAAGCAGTTGACCGAGCAGCGGAAGGAAAAGTACAGTTCAATGGACGCGTCGAAGAAAGCTGCCGACGAGCTTCCCGCCGCCGAGCCTGAAAGCGAAGCTTCCGAGAACCTAGCCGCGCGGCAGGCGATGGCGATGGAGGAGTTGCCCAAGCCGCGCCGCTTGCAGGGCCTCAGCAGCCTGAAGATCCAACTGCAAGATGCGCCCCAGGCGGCCGATTCGGTCGTGACCTTCCAAAGCCTGGGCGACGCGCCGATCCTGGTCGTCACGCTGGCCAACCGCACGCGGCTGGATGCCCTGGGCTGGGGCCTGGCCCTGGCGGTCGGCCTGTGGGGGCTGGCCCTGACCAATCGCCCCGCGGGCAGGAAAGTCCGCTTTCTCTTCGTCGTGGCGATCGTCGCCACGCTGTTGCCGCTGGCGTGGGACAGCGTCGAAGTGGCGCAAGTCTGCAACATGGTCTTCTATGCCGCCAGCCTGCTGGTCCCCTATTACCTGTTGGCCGGGCTGGTGAAGTGGTTCGCCCGCAGCCTGCACTGTTGCTGCGTGCGCGCAGTGCCGCCGGCCGCGGCAGCCGCAGTGAGCCTCGTTTTGATCTGGACGGCCGGAATGCTTGTCGCGCCCGCGGCCCGCGGCGAGGACGGCGCCGAGATTGCCGTGGACGTTCGCACGCCCGCGCCGCCGGTCGTGGTGCCGGAAGATGCCATCATTCGGCCCTACGACAAATTGTCCGAAGGCGGCACGGTGGGCGCCGATCGGTTGCTGGTTCCCTACGCGCATTACGTCGAGCTGTGGAACCGCGCCCACCCGGACAAGAAGCTCGAGGTCCGGCCGGCGCCGTTGCCTTATGCCCTGGCCGGCGCGTCGTACAGCACGACCCTGGAGGGCGGGGAGTATCTACTGCTGAGCGGGAAGCTTTCGATCGAGGTTTATGGCGACGACTACGTGGAGATTCCGCTGCGTCTGCGCGGCGGGGTGCTCGCCCGGGCGGAACTGGACGGCAAGCCCGCGCGGCTGGGCATGGCCGAGGTTACCATCAATGACGATGCCGAATCCGTGCCCGCGGCTAATGCGCCGATGCATGGCGTCAGCGGCGCGATGGCCGCCCCGGCGGCAGAGCGCTTGCGGACACCGGCCAGTGCGCCCGTCAGTAGTGCGCCTGCCAGCAGGCCAGCGCCGCGGGCGCCGCGCGCCCCGCGGTACGTTCCGCAGCCAGCGCGGCAACCCGGCAACGGCCGTGGCGATAGGAATGGCGGCGTGATGGGCGGCGGCTTCGGTGGTGGCATGGGCGGTGTGGGTGGCGGCGGCGGCGGCGGCGGATTTTTCAATGTGGTGGAAACGCCGCCAGCCGGTAATGACAATCCGTTTGACGACCCGGAACCACGGCCGGCTTCGCCTGCGCAGACCACTGTTCCGCAGGGCGACGATCCGTTTGCCAGACTGCCAGCGCAGCGGTCGCCGTCCTCGCGTCCGCAGATCCCTGTTCCGGCCGCCGAAGACCCGTTTGCACCACACCCGGCGCAGCCCATTGCGGCACCGGTTCAGGCCAATGCGCCATCGTGTGAGATCGAGCCCAGCGATGCCTTGGTAGTGCTCTATGTGAAGGGGAAAGGGCGGCACGCGCTGGCGCTGGACATTCGTGTGCGGCTTTCTCGGCAGGGCGGTTGGCGCGTGGCCGACGCCGTGGTGCCCGCCGCTCCGGCCAGTAGCCTGGCGATCGCGATCCCCAGCGGTCAGACGGAACTGCGTCTCAGCCAGGTCGCTGACCGCAAGAACTACGAGCTGGACAAGGCCGGCCAGTCGATCACCACGGCCCTGGGCAGTGACGGCCAGTTGAATTTGCAGTGGCGTCCCAAGGTGGCCGAGGCGCAAGTGGATCGCGGCTTGACCTCGCAGTCGGTCGCCACGGTCGATGTCCAGGAGGACGGCGTGCGGGTCGTGTGGGACATGAGCCTGGAATTCCGCCGCGGCCAACGCGACGGGTTCCGCGTCAGTGTGCCCAAAGGCTATATGGTCGGCGCGGTCGTGGGCGACAACGTCCGCGGCTGGGAAGTCCACCAGGCGGAGCGAGATCAGGCGATCGAGATCGCGCTTTTGAAGACCGCCAAGGACCGCGAGCAATTCACGCTGCACCTTTGGCGCGGCGGCGCGGTGGGGCACGGCGACCTGGCCGAGTTTGACGTGCCGCTGGTCGAAGTGAGCGGCGCCGCCCAGGCGAGCGGGCAGTTGAACCTGCGCCGCAGCCCGCTGTTGGACGTGCGCACCCTTGAGCACAGCGGCGTGGCGCGGGCCGACCTGGACCCGGCGGTGGATGCGGCCGCCGGCGGCCCCAGCGATGCCAGTCCGCTGGGCATTCATCCCTATCAGACGTATCACTTCGCCACCATGCCGTACCGGTTGCGGTTGGCGGCGGCGCCGCTGGCGGCCAAGACCACGGCCGACGTCGAGACGTTGGTGAAGTTGGGCGAGTTGCAACGCACGCTGGAGAGCCGCGTGCTACTGCACGTGCAGGACCGGGCCATTTACCGCGTGGAAATGTTGTTGCCCGAGGATTTGAAGGTGCAGCGTGTTTCCGCCCCGGGCGATTTTCATTGGGCCCTGACCCGGCGCGACCATCGCCCGCGGTTGAGCATTTATCTGACTGCGGGCCAGCAGGGCGAGGTGCCGGTGCTGTTGGACGGCACGTTGAGCCGAGCGGAACAGACCCCCTCGTTGGCCTTGCCGGATCTGGAGGTGTGCGATGTCGAGCGTCAGGCGGGCGACATTGCCGTGCAGGTCGATCCGGCCTTCGACGTCGAGGCCCGCGATCTGGTGGGGTGCCAGGAGGCCGAGTTGGCCCAAGTCGAGGCGTGGCTCGATCCGCGGCAGCGGCAGACCACGCGGCTGGCCCTGCACTATCGCCAGCCCGGTTACCGCGGCACGCTCCGGCTGGCGCAGCGCAAGGCCGATGTCACCTGCGAGACGATCAGCAACGTCCGCGTCACCGACCGGGCGCTGGCGGAGACGCTGCTGTTGACGTTCACCATCCGCGGCGCCGGGATTCGCGACCTCGTGTTCCAACTGCCGGCCGAGATGGCCCAGGCGCGCATCAGCGTCCCCATGTTGCGGCAAAAGACCATTGAGCCCGTGGGCAAGGGACCTGGCTCGCCAGTGCGGGTGCGTCTTGAGTTGCAAGAAGAAATGATGGACGAGGTTCGCGTGCTGGTGGAAAATGACCGGCTGCTTACGTCGCAGCTTTACAGCGTGCCGATCCCGACCGTGGAGACGGGACGCACCAGCGGGCAGTACGTGACCATCGAAAGCGCCGGCCGCGATGAAGTGGAGGTCAAGACGTCCGAAGGGTTGGAGCCCTTGAGCCGCCAGCAGAAACAGTGGCAGACGCTCCAGGACATCCTCCATAACGGCATTACCTTGGCGTACATGGTGAGCCCGGGCGCCGCGAAGCCGGCGCTCGGTTTCCGCACCGTCGGCCACGCGGAAGTGGAAGTGGCCGGGGCCCGCATCGGCCTGGCCGAGACCACGCTTGTGGTCGATGCCCATGGGGCCTATCGGGCGGCTGTAACCTTCCACGTGGACAACCGTACCGAACAGTTCCTCAAGATCGAACTTCCCGAGGCGGCCACGCTTTGGACCGTCGCGGTGGCCGGCGAGCCGGTCAAGCCGACCGAGGACCCCGCGGCCGCCGGGCCGTGGCGCCTGCTGGTGCCGCTGGTGAAGACCGCCAGCGGCGAGCTCGACTACCGGGTCGTGCTGAAATACGGCGGCCGGATGGAAGCGCTGGGACGGTTCAACTCCGTGAGCTTCCCCTTGGTCCACACCAAGAACATCAACATCGAGCGCAGCGTCGTGAAGTTATATCTGCCTGAAACACATCAATGGTTCGACTTCGGCGGCACCATGCGCCTGGTCGGCGACGAGCGCGACGTTACGGCCGTCAATCTGTCCTACCAGACCAAACAGGCGGAGCGGCTCGTGGAAACGATGCGGCAGTCCAACCCCTTCGCCCAGCAGCGTGCCAGCAATAATCTGAAAACGTTGTCGTCGTCGTTGGAGCAATACCGGACAGAATCGCAGCGCAGCGCCGCCGGCAACGCCAGCTTGCAAGAGGAATTGCAGAAGAGCGAGGGGGTATTGCAGCAGGCCAAGCAACAGGTGGAGCAGGCGGAAAAAACGCCCGCCGCGGCCGAATTGCAAGACAACCGCGACCGGCTGAACAATCTGTATGCGAAGCAGCAGACCACGCGTTCGCGAAACGTGGTCAACGATCTGGGACGCAATTGGTCGGAGGCGGCGCCGCAGCCGCAGCAGAACCAGCCGCAGAGCGGGAAGTTCAACAACGAGTGGTTCGACAACAACCAACTGGATAATGCAGCCAATGCGCCCTCCGCGGCCGACCAGCCGATTGCATCCCCGGGCGGTGTGAGTTTGCCCACTGCTGGGCGAGCCAGCAGTGGCACCCAACAGCCGCTCGGCGGCTGGGGCTATAACTGGCAGGGCAAGCCGGCAACACAACCGGCCGCCCCGGAAATCGCCCAGGGCGCCGACAAAGAAATCGCCAAGCCCTCGCCGTCCAAGGCGTTCGGCGGCAAGAACCGGCGGTCGGACTTCGATGGGCAGCAGGAAGACGTGACGCGATATCACGAGAAACTCCAGCAGCAGGGGGGACAGAGCTGGGCCATGACGAGCGTCGTTCAGACCGAGGTGATGATCGCGGTCAACCAGGCCCGCGGCATGATGGCGACCAACCCCGTGTTGGCCCTACAGACACTGCGTGAAGAGGCGGAGAAGATCAAGCAAGTTCCGGATCTTGCCCCCGCAACTCGCGACCAGTTGATGAATACCCTGCAAGCAGCCATTGGTGAAGCGACACGCCACCTCACCGCGCACGAGGGCCACCGCCAAGAGCGACAGGAGCGTATTGCCGCAGCCAAGGAGCGGGCCGTCCTTGACGACGATTCGGCGGCGGCCGGCGGGCGCGTCTATCCCGTGGCCGATCTTGTTCTGCCGCTTTCGACAACGCCTGCCGCGCCCACCGGCCTGGCCAGCCTCGACTTCCAACTTCCCCAGCGCGGACAACTCTATCAGTTCATCACGCCGCGCGGCGAAGTGGAAATCACGGCCCAAGCGGTCTCCAGCAACATGATGACGAAGTTGCAGCGTCTCGCGATCGCCCTGGTGGCGATCCTGGCGATTGGCTTCGCGTTGCGATTGGCCCGGCAAGGTGGCGTCGGCCCCTTGGGAGGTCCCGGTGCCACCACGTTGATGATATGCCTCGGGGTGCTCTCCGTGCTGACCGGGGTGCTGCCCATTGCCGGACTGGTGCTCTTCTTGAGCGGGCTGGTGTTGAAGATCCGCCGCGCGGCGGCCCGCTCCCGCGCGGCACGCGTATCCCCGGTGGCGAAAGCAACCCCATGAACCATGCTGCCTATACCTACGACGACTTCGGCCGCAGTCCGTTGATGTTCTATTACGAAGTGACCACGGCCTGCGACTTGGTGTGCAAGCACTGCCGGGCGTCGGCCCAAGAACAGCCGCACGCGGAGGAACTTTCCACCGCCACGGCCAAGGCCCTCTTGGACCAGGCGGCCGCGTTTCCCCGCCAGCCCACTGTGGTGCTGACCGGCGGCGATCCGCTAAAACGGGCCGATCTGTTGGAGTTGATCCGCCATGCCGTGGGCCGCGGGTTGCAATTGGCCCTGACCCCCTCGGCCACGCCCCTGGCCACGCGGGCGGCCTTCGGCCGCGTGCGCGACGCGGGCGTCCGCGCGCTGGGCATCAGCCTCGACGGAGCGGACGCCAAGACGCACGATGCCTTTCGCGGCTGGGAGGGGAGTTTCGAGCGCACGCTGCGGATGCTGGCCGACGCCCGCGACCTCGGCATGGCCGTCCAGGTCAACACGACCATCACGCGCCGCAACGTCGAGCAGGTCGATCGCATGGCTGCGTTGTTGGCGGGACAGGGCATCGCCATGTGGTCGGTGTTCTTTCTGGTTCCAGTGGGCCGCGGCGTGGAAGAGGAGCGCATCCGGCCCGAGGAGTACGAACTGGTCTTCGCGCGGCTCTGGCATCACGCCTGCCAGCAGCCCTACGCGGTGAAGACGACCGAGGCGCCGCACTATCGGCGCTTCGTGCTTCAACAGGGCGGCGATCCGCTGGCCGAACCGGCGGGCGGCCGTGCCCGGCACGGCCATCGCGCCCCGCTGGGCGTCGGCGACGGCAAGGGGGTGATGTTCGTCAGCCATACCGGTGAGATCTACCCGGCGGGCTTCTTGCCGCTGCCGTGTGGGCGGTTTCCGGCCGATTCGGTGATCGCGACCTATCGGGACCATCCCACGTTCCGCGCTCTGCGCGATCCGGATCATTTCAAGGGCAAGTGCGGCATTTGCCAGTATCGGGCGGTCTGTGGTGGCAGCCGCGCCCGCGCTTATGCGGTGACCGGCGATCCGTTGGAGACCGAGCCCGATTGCGTGTACGTGCCGATCGCGGAGCGGAATCGGCTGCCGGGGAGTGAGGATTGAGGTCGTTGTTTCGTCGGTCGATCTATCGTTTGCCGCCCATTGATAACCCCCTTGGAAGTGGCTATACTGACTTGAGTTGCGGTGCAGCAGGAAAATCGCTGCCGGCATGACGTCCTACGGAGTGAGCTGAGATAAGTCCCCGTGGCTCAATTGGATAGAGCGTCGGCCTCCGAAGCCGAAGGTTACTGGTTCGAACCCAGTCGGGGATACTCAAGTGACGTAAAGACTTACGTCGATTGCCATGCGACCCGTTGCACGGAATCAAAGAGCGTTCCGCCTGGATGCCACCCGGGCAAGAGGCTTCGAGCGACCTTTCGGTCAGCCCGCGGCGGAGCCGCTTCCAAGGGCTTTTTGATCGGGGGGTCACTTTATGGCACGTGCGGCAAAACCGTGGTTTCATAAACAAACTGGCTGGTGACGAACCCGCCGTCCTTGGGGCCACAACGGGTTTTCCTCGTGACCGCGATTCTCGGCATTTCCGCCTTCTATCACGATGCGGCCGCCGCCCTGGTGGTCGACGGCCAGATCGTCGCCGCCGCCCAGGAAGAACGCTTCTCGCGGACGAAACACGATAGCCGTTTCCCCGCCCGGGCCATCGACTACTGCCTGGAGTCGGCCGGGCTGTGGCCGGAATCGCTGGATTACGTCGCGTTTTACGACAAGCCGCTGCTGAAGTTCGAGCGGCTGCTGGAAACCTATCTGGCCTTTGCCCCGGGCGGACTGCGGTCGTTCCTCCAGGCGATCCCGCTGTGGGTCCATGAAAAGCTGCACGTGCCCAGGGAAATCGGCCGCGGGCTCCGGGGCCGCTACCGCAAACGGTTGGTGTTTCTCGAACACCACGAGTCGCACGCCGCCAGTGCCTTCTTCCCCTCGCCCTTCGAGGAGGCCGCCATTCTCACCTTGGACGGCGTGGGCGAATGGGCCACCGCCAGCTTCGGCTGCGGCCGCGGCAACCGCATCGCGCTCGGCCACGAACTGCGATTCCCGCACTCACTGGGCCTGCTCTATTCGGCCTTCACCTATTACTGCGGCTTCAAGGTCAACTCGGGCGAATACAAGCTGATGGGTCTGGCGCCCTACGGCACGCCCAAGTATGAAGCGTTGATTCTCGACCGGTTACTCGACTTGAAGGCCGACGGCTCCTTCCGCATGGACCTCTCCTACTTCAACTACTGCCAGGGGTTGACCATGACGTCGCGGAAGTTCGACCGCCTCTTCGGTGGTCCGCCGCGGCGACCCGAAGCGCCCCTGACCCAGCGCGAGATGGACCTAGCCGCCTCGGTGCAGCGGGTAACTGAGGAGATCATGTTGCGGGCGGCGTGCCACGTCCATCAGCAAACGTCCTTGAAGAATCTTTGCCTGGCCGGAGGCGTGGCCTTGAACTGCGTCGGCAACGGCCGCATCCTTCGCGACGGCCCCTTTGAGAACCTCTGGATCCAGCCGGCCGCCGGCGACGCCGGCGGCGCCTTGGGGGCCGCCTTGTTCGTCTGGTACCAACTGCTGGACCATCCCCGCACGGCCGCCACCCCCGACGCGCAGCGGGGTTCGCTCTTGGGACCCGCCTACTCGAACCAGCAGATCCGCGAGTTTCTCGACGCCCGCGGTGCGCCGTATCAGTATATCGAGTGCGAAACCGAGTTGTGCGACTACGTGGCCGGTTTGATCGCCGCCGAAAAGGTCGTAGGCTGGATGCAGGGCCGCCTGGAGTTCGGCCCGCGCGCCCTGGGCAGCCGCAGCATTCTCGGCGACGCCCGCAGCCCGCGGATGCAATCGTTGATGAACCAGAAGATCAAGTTCCGCGAGTCGTTTCGGCCCTTTGCGCCGGCCGTGCTGCGCGAGCGGGCGAGCGAGTTCTTCCAGATGCGATCCGAGCAGGACAGCCCCTATATGCTCCTGGTGGCCGGCGTCGCCCCGCAGAAACGCCTCGACCAGGGCGGAGCGGCTGCGGTCGGGCTCGACCAGTTGACGATCGTCCGTTCCGAAGTGCCGGCGATCACGCACGTCGATTACTCGGCCCGCGTGCAAACGGTCGATGCGGCACGGCACGGACGGTTCCACAAGCTGCTGGCGGCCTTCGCTGCGAAGACGGGCTGCCCGCTGCTGATCAACACCAGTTTTAACGTTCGCGGCGAGCCCATCGTCTGCACGCCGGAGGAGGCCTACCGCTGCTTCCTGGCCACGAACATGGATGTGCTGGTAATGGAGAATTGTGTGCTCTTGAAAGCGGAGCAACCGGCGTTGCGCGAGACAGAGCAATATTTGGCCCAGTTCCCGTTGGATTGAAACTTGCGTTAGAATGTATCCGGCACACTCCGTGTGCCGCCGGCCAACGGCACACGGAGTGTGCCGGATACGTTGGAACCCCGTTTACGGGAGAGGGGAGTTCGGATCATGAGCTTGATTCGCATCGATCGAAACCCGTCGCAAGGCCAGTTGGCCATCTTCGCCTTGCTCTGGTTGGTGGTCTTCGGCGGCATGGACGCAGTGGCCTGGCATCATGCGGGCCCGGCGCCGGCCGCATGGCTGTTCGGGGCCGCCGCCGTGCTGGCGCCGTTGTTGGGCTGCCTGTCCGTCCGGGCGCTCCGCCTGGTCTATCTGGCCGCCGCCTACGCGACGTTTCCCATCGGCCTGGTGGTTTCGTTCGTGATCCTGCTGGCCGTGTTCTATCTGGTGGTGACTCCGCTGGGCTTGCTGTTGCGGTTGCTGGGCCACGATGCCATGAAACGCCGCTTCGATCGCGATGCCAGCACGTACTGGTCGCCGCGGAAACCGGCCGAATCCGTCCAATGGTATTTTCGCCAGTTTTGAACTGGCTCCCCTCGCCCTCCTGTCGCGAGCGACAGGCAGGAGAGGGGCCGGGGGTGAGGGCGTCTCGTCTTGCTCTTGGGTATGGTACACTGGATCTAGGGACTCGCACTGCGTCTCATGTGACCGACAGGCAACATGCATACGATCCATTCTCACGACGTTCATAATCTTTCAAGCTTCCGCCGTGTGGTCATCCTGCTGGCAGCCGCTTGGCTGTTCGTCGGACTGGCCGTGCCTGCCAGGGCCGACGATCTCCAACAGGAAGCCGCGGAACTGCGCACCAAGTACGCTGCCGCACTGGAGAAGTTGGCCGTCTGGTGCGAGGGGCAGGGACTGGCGGCCGAGGCGAAGAAGAGTCGCGCCGCGTTAGGCCCGCACGACCCGTATAAGCTGTATTTGCCGGTCTTGCCGCGGGAGATCGGGCCACCGCCGCTGCCGGAGAACACGCCGCCCGCCGTGGCCCAGTGGCAGGAGAAGTTCGACAAGCTGCGACACGAGCAGGCGGCCGCTTTGTACGAGCTGGCCCGCCGGGCGATTCGCCAGCGGCAGGGCTCGCTCGCCTACGCCTTGGTGCTGGAAGTGATCCGCGACGACCCGGACCACGAAGGCGTCCGCCGCTTGTTCGGCTATCAGAAGTACCGCGGCGGCTGGTACACGCCCTACGAGGCGAAGAAGCTGCGCAGCGGGCAGGTGTGGGACGAGCGTTTCGGCTGGCTGCCCAAGGCTTACGTGGCCCGCTACCAGCAGGGACAGCGCCTCTCCGGCAGCCGCTGGATCAGTGCCGAGGAAGACGCCCGACTGCACCGCGACATCCACTCCGGTTGGGAGGTGGAAAGCGAGCATTACTCGATCCGCACCAATCACAGCATCGAGGCGGCCGTGGCCTTGGGCGTGAAGCTGGAAAACCTCTATCGGCTCTGGCAGCAGATTTTCATCCGTTACTATGCCACGGAGGCCTACGTGGCCAGCCTGTTCAGCGGCCACCCGCAGCAGACGCACGGTCCCGAGGGACACCGTTTCAAGGTGGTCTACTTCCGCGACCGCAATGATTACAACCGCGCGCTGCAGGCGGAGATGCCCAACGTCGGCATTTCCATCGGCATCTATATGAGCCGGCACCACACGGCCTATTTCTTCGCCGGCGAAGGGAGCGACCAACGGACCCTGTATCACGAGGCCACGCACCAGCTCTTCTCGCAGTCGCGGCGCGTGGTGCAGAGCCCCGGCGACAAGGCCAATTTCTGGATCATCGAGGGCATTGCCATGTACATGGAATCGCTGCACGAGGAGGACGGCTATTTCGTGCTCGGTGGCCTGGACGACGCGCGGATGAATGCCGCCCGGTACCACCTGATGAAGGAGGACTTCTACATACCCTTTGCCCAACTGGTGGGCCTCAATGGCCAGCAGTTGCAGGACGACCCGAAAATCGCCACGATCTACAGTCAGTCGGCGGCCATGGCCAATTTCCTGGTGTACTACGACGGCGGCTGCTATCGCGACGCCCTGGTGAGCTATTTGAACGACGTCTACAATGGCCACGACGACGCGGGGACGCTGACGCGGCTGACCGGCAGTAGTTATGCGGAGTTGGACAAGCAGTACCGCGCGTTCATGAAAGTGGATCGGCCGTAATTGACCGCCGCCCGGGTGACGGCTATATTATACTTTTCCCAGATGGTGGGTGTAGCTCAGTTGGTTAGAGTGCCAGATTGTGGATCTGGAAGTCGCCGGTTCAAGTCCGGTCACCCACCCTACGGAAGTCATTGGCGTGCATGGAGTTGCGTCAATGACTTCTTTGTTTTTACTGATACCTTTTGGCAATAAGTTGGTGCTTGATACCTTTCGGGCGTTTTTGGGAAGGTATCAGGCTCACGGCGTTAGCCAACAATGAATCTTTGGCGGGCGACCAACCCCCGTTTCCCCTCGGTCTCACTCGTGAGACCACCGCCTCCCTCCCACCCGCTCCGGTCCCAGCAGGCGATGTATTATCGCCAGCCCAGCCCACGCCTCGCCGCCCTTATTAGCGGCTCCCTGTTGGCTCCCGATGGCGACCGAGTTGGTTCCGGTGCATAGGGCGAAATCCAAGATCGAACGGAACCGGCGGGTTCTTCGTCGGGGTCGTGGTAGGGTCGTGGCAGGGCTGGGCGATGCCCATGCTTTTGCCACGGTGCCGGGCGGAAATTGTCGGGAAGAGCGGCGACGAGGGCATCGCAACTCTTTT